>JBEKZR010000018.1:0-18965 GCA_049509715.1 Occallatibacter sp.
CCTTCAGCGTCTCAGTGTGCGGCGAATCGCCTCCCGTCACCACCGGCTTGCCCTTTGCCGTCGGCTTCGCCGTCCGTCCCACGGTTTTCGCTGCCGGCTTCGCTCCCGCCTCAACCGCCGGTGTCGCGTTCATTACTGGAAACAGCGCATTCAGCCGCGTTCCCTCGCCCAGCCCCAGCACCGCCTCGGCAATCTCGTCCATCGAATCCCGCTTCACCAGCCCGTCGCAGAAGACGCAGTGCACCGTCCCGCAGCGCGCATACAAGAGGCGCATGTAGTCGTAGATCTCGGTCGCCGTGGCCACCGTCGAGCGCGGGTTGCGCGTCGAGTTTTTCTGCTTGATGGCGATCGCCGGCGCCAGTCCGTCGATCAGGTCCACGTCCGGCTTCTCGATCCGTTCCAGAAACTGCCGCGCGTAGGAGGACAGCGACTCCACATACCGCCGCTGTCCCTCCGCATAGATGGTGTCGAAGGCCAGCGAACTTTTCCCCGAACCTGAAACCCCGCTGATCACCGTCAGCTTCCCATGGGGAATCTCGCAGGAAATATTCTTCAAATTGTGTGTCCGCGCGCCGCGGATGGTGATGGCGTCATTCAAAGGGAAAGCACCGCATAGAAGTCGTCCCGCCGCGTCCCTGTCTCCTCAGCGAGCCTCAGGACGCAACCGGCCATCATTCATTATAGGGGCAATCCATGCCGCACTTCCCCGAAACGCTTGCCGTTTAATCTGAGAAGTACCGGCCTTGAAGCGGCGCGCTGGTTGAGCGGCGCCATGGCGGCCCGTCAAATGTGCGTTCTCTCTCACGGGAATCCGCGCTGAAAGGCCTTTGTGGCTGTGCACGCGCACAAGTCAAGCGCCACGCTCTTCAAGCGCCTGCTGCAACCCTGAAAATGCTAAGGTTCTGTAGATTCGACTTACATTGCAGCCTCGTTGATCCGTACGTTGCTTCAGCAGAACTTAAGCTGCAAGAGCGTTGAGCCGGAAATAACTCGACTGCAGATCGCCTTCTGATTCGCGGTCAAGCACTCCAGCCAGACCCATAAGGACAGCCGAAGCGCATGCCGGGCACTGCTTCGCGCAGTTGCCAACGCAGTTGCAATCCTGGCAAAGGTACGCATGGTCCAGGGGGAAGTGTTGCATAGTGGCGTGTTTCATAGGTTCACTCCGCTATTTGTGGTGTTGGGCAAGAGCGTTCGCGGTTCCGACCCCCAATCGCTCTTCCTTACTTATGGATAACGTAAGATGGCGCAAAGTTGCTTTTTCTTTCACTTCCCTCGCCGGCTGAACCCCGCCCGGCCAATTCGAACGCCATCAACGGTTCCGGTCAAAGAGGTGCGGCTGTGACTGCGCGTGATCGCATACCGCTTGGGCAACCTGTGGCGGCGGTTGGTGCTGCCAAAGAGAATCGAAACATCGCTTTGAAATGGGCCAAATCTTGGTTTTTCGGGCCCGGCAGAGGCCCTGCCGGGCACCTCAGTCAGTGGAATACAAGAAAAATCGCCGCGCAGGCATATCGGGGGTATATTGGTCTCTAGCTGGGAGACAAGATGGAAATCCCGGCTCAAGAGGTGACAGAAAGATGAAACGTTCTATGTGGGGAGCGATGAGCGTAATGGCAATTGCCGTCATGCTTGCGGCAACCTGGGCATGGGCTCAATCAGGCGTAACGGTCAATCCGGCTTACTCAAAACTATTAACTGCGGCGGATGTCTCCAAGGTGACCGGATTGTCCGGCGTCGTATTGGTCGCTCGGGATCCACACACGGGCGCGGGCGGCGATCTTAACTTTGCCTTGCCCAATGGGAAAATGATCCTGTTGGTCACTTTTCTGGACACAAATAGTTACAACCAATCGAAAAAAATGCAAGGCGTTTATGGCGGCGAAGTTACGGGAATTGGCGACCAGGCTTTCATCGGCAAGGTCATGGGAATGGAATCAATCCTCTATTTCCTGAAGGGCGCGCGGGGGGCGGCCCTCTCCTCTTTCATTGACACGGATCATGGTTGGCCGGGGAAGCCTTATGTGAGCCAGCCGCAGTTGCGCCAGTTGGCCGCTCTGATGATCTCGCGCATGGATTGAACATGAAGGGGCTTGGGCCTTCATTCGTTTTCGTTCCATTGTTCGTCGCTGAGGTGGAAGTAAAAAAACACTTGCAATGCTCTCGCCATGAGCGCGTTTACTCTGATTTCGCGCTGGGGTGGGATAGATCGACTTACATACTCGCTTTTCGCACTCCGGCAGTCTCTTAAGGCGGGCAGCGAACCAACTGGCCCGCTGCCGCCTCGAATCGATCCCAACAGTTACTGTCCTTGAACTGCTTACAGCAAAGGCGTCAGGGCTTGCAACGCCTTGTCGATGTGCTCGACCGAACGGATTCGCAACCCGGCATTCTCGGGTGCATCCTCTCCGTGATCCACGTCGCGACGCGCCTCTCTCAACAGCTTCACCGCCGAGTGGATGGGCCAACCCGGATTGCCTCCGCTCTGCGGCGGCGGCGTGTGCCAGATGTTCTTTCCATCGTCCACCGCGGCCCTTTTCATTTCATCGATGGCGTGGTTGATCTCTTTGATGGCATAATCGCGGGCGCCGGCCTGAGCTGGCCGGGTGTCCATCTCCAGATACGCGCGCGCCGTGCGCAGATCGGAGATGGCGTGAAGATATGCGGGGAGTTGGGCATGTGCCTGAATTGCCGGCGTCAGGAACAGGAACGTGAGCAGCCCGAAGGCTGCCACTGCGAGGGATTTCATACTGCGCATTTCAGTTGTACCTTTCCTTGGAGATTACTCCAACTGCTCTGGCGAGAGAATACTCCTTTCCCCCCTCCTCGCGCCGCGGCAATCCAACAATCCTGTTATCCCGCTCTCCTTACTCCACTCCATCACCCATCATCCCCGCGGCCCGCCCTGCCCCATGACGAACCGCCGGAGCAACGCCCAATTCCCTCCCCGGCCCAGCCGCGTCGAACACACAGCCGTTCCTGGCACAGCTTCGCGCCGTTAAACTGGTAGGTGAGGTATTCCGTGCTGCGTCTCGCCATTTTCCTCCTGCTCTTCGCCTCGGCCGCCGGCTCGGCGCAGAACTCCGCTCAAAATCCGGAAAAGCAGCTCCCCGCCGCCGCCACCCAGCCCGGCCCCCAGCCCGTTTCCGCTCAGGTCGCTGACGCCGAAGCCGCTATCGTCAAATCCGATTGGAAGACCGCCGAAGCCAAGCTGGACACCTGGCTCTCCGCCCATCCCGCCGACCCCCGCGCCCTCTTCGACGCCGGCTACGTGGCCGACGCCCAGAACCGCCTGGACTCGGCCGCCAGCTTCTACCGCCGCGCCGTCGATGCCGATCCCCACTCCTTTGAGGCCCATCTCTCCCTCGGGCTGCTCCTGGCGCGTCAGGGCAATCTGGCTGAAGCCCGTTCTGAACTGGCCATTGCCACCACCCTTGACCCCGGCGACGCCGGACCCGCCGTCAAAGCCCGCGCCTGGCGCGCCCTGGCCCAGATCGACCGCAATACCGACGCCACTGAAGCCTCCAACGATCTGCTCGAGGCCCTCAAACTCACCCCCGAAACCCCCGCCGACACGCTTCTGGCCGCCAGCCTGGCCGACCAGGCCGGCCAGTTCGACGCCGCCGAAGTCGCCTACCGCCGCATCCTCGCCAAAGACCCCAAATCCGCCCCCGCCAATGCCGGCCTGGCCCACATCCTCATCGCGCGCAAGCAGTATCCCGAGGCCGAAACCCTCCTCCGCGACGCCCTCGAACAATCCGGCCAATCTCCCGCCGACCCGGCCCTCACCGCACAACTGGCCGCCGTCCTCGCCGCCCAGGACAAGCCTGAGGCCCTGCCCCTCCTCCAAAAGCTCCACGAAGCCCACCCCGGCGACCCGGCCATCGCCCGCATGTTGGCTGAAGTCCTTGCCGAAGCCGGCGACCCCGCCGGTTCCGATCGCCTCTACGTTGCTCTGCTCGCCTCCAGCCCCACGGATCCCGCCCTTCTCATCGGCCACGGCCAGAACCTCATCCGCCAACTCCGCTACGCCGAGGCCTTTGCGGCCTTCGACAAAGCCACCCGGCTCGACCCCGCCAACCCCGACGGCTGGAGCGGCCTGGCCTTTGCCGCCTCCAAGATCAATCAGCCTTCCGCCACGCTCCACGCTCTTACCATGCGCTCCAAGTTCCTTCCGGAAAATCCCTCAACCTGCTTCCTTTGGGCCACTGCATACGACTCCCTTCGCCAGAAGGCTGCGGCTATCGTGTACTACCATCAATTCCTGAATTCATCCGCCGGAAAATTCCCCGATCAGGAATGGCAGGCTCGCCAACGTCTCCTGTTGCTCGAAAAAAAACACTGAGACTGTCGATGATGCGAACTTGAATTGCGCTCACCTCTGCACCATGCCGCAACTGTCGAAGTGAAAAAGGCCAGTCGTCACTTTTCAGTTGTCAGTCTTCATTTCAGTTTTTTTGTTGCCCGCTGCCGGTAACGCTGACCCGCCCATACGCTCAGGCACTGAGGACTGACCACTATCCACTGTCCACTGTAAGCTGTACACAGTGGCCGCTGATTTTGTCCCAATCTTTCAGGAGGAGTACCGGGCCTTGCGCCCCAGGGCGCCCATGCCCCCCATCGCGGTCCGTTTCCGCCGCTTTACCTCGCTGAACACCACCATCCGCCTGCGCGAAGGGCAGATTCGCGTCAACCTCTCGGACCTGCTGGAAGGCGCGCCCGAGCCGGTGGTCCGCGCCATCGCCCACATTCTCCTGGCCAAGCTCTACAAGAGGCCCATCGACGCCGCCCACAACCTGCGTTACAAGCGCTTCGCTTCCTCGGCCGCCGTCACCCGCCAAACCGAGTTGATTCGCGGCGCCCGCGGAAACAAGCGCTACTTCGGCCCCCAGGGCCGCTATTACAATCTTGAAGCTGTCTTCGACTCGCTCAACACGCGCTTCTTCGGCGCTCTTCTCGGCCGTCCCCAGCTCACCTGGAGCGAGCACACGGCCAAGCGCTCTCTCGGCCATTACGACGCCGCCCACAACACCATCGTCGTCAGCCGCGTCTTCGACCGTCCTTCCAGCCCCCTTTACGCCCTCGAATATCTTCTCTACCACGAGATGCTTCACCTCAAGCACCCGGTCAGGAGGCGCGGTCTCCGCCGCTGCGTCCACTCCCCCGCCTTCAAAGCCGAAGAAGCCCGCTTCCCGCAATTGAAAGAAGCCCTCGCCTTCATCAAGCGGCTCTAGCGAAAAGAGACACTGCCCTCTGCTGGCATCGCTGGCATTCAGGAAAGCCGGCTCGTGCCAGCCAAGCTGCTGCTGGGACGCGGCGTCAGCCGCCCGGACGGCTTGGGCTGTGGCCGCCCGGCTGCAAGCCCAGCCCTCCAGGCACAAGAGCGAGCAGAAGCGCCAGCGCTGAGGCTTGAAACCCACGAAAAGGAAAAATCCGCTCGATCACGGTATAGCAATTGAGAAGATGCGCGATTATGACAAATCCCCCATCATACGTCTTCTCAATCAGCGCAAGACGAGTCCGCAATCTTGAGGTAGATTTTCCGCCGGAACACTCTGCGCGCCCTCAATGAGACTCTCAAGGAAAGCTGGAAAATGCCAAAGATTGTATTAGAGGGGTGTTGTGTGCCGAATCGCAATGTTTACCTGCCGCCCGATTTGGACGATTTCGTTTTGACCAGGGTCGAGGGCGGACGCCACTCGGATGCCAGCGAACTGGTGCAAGCCGCCTTGCGCGCATTGGAACGCGAGGAACGGACTAATGAGGCAAAGCGCGCGGCTTTGCGTGCCGCCATGCAGGGGGCCGATGCCAGGAGCATGCCGGGAGGCGACGTCTTTCGGAAGTTGTGGCTCGCGCAATTTAAGCAGTTTTCACAGCATGGTGAGCGGGATTGGCATGAGCGCCATTGGCATGAGCGGGATCGGCGTGAGCGGGATCGGCGTGTCCTGACCCGGCGGAAAACCGACTCGGCAGGTGGGCATAGTTCCGGACAAGAATCTGCGGTCGGCGATCGGCGTGAGCGGGATCGGCGTGTTTTTAACCGACGGAAAACCGACCTGGCAGTTGGGCATAGTTCCGGACAAGAATCCGCGGTCGGCGATTGAAGGGATACGGGACGGACGGGACGAAGTTCTGGAAGAGTCGGTAATGCTCACTGCGGTTCAAATGATCGACAGCAGGCTCTTTGCTACATTTCCGCTCAAAGCCAATGTCCCGTTCAGGCTGTGGGAGATCGCAGTCCATTTGGCTGAGCCGGTGCGGTAGGCGATGAAACCGTAGACCAGGCCGAGAAAGAATGTAGAGACCACGAAGCGAAGAGTCCCGGCGGTCGCGGGGAAGATCATCTGCGGGACAAAGTGCCATGCGGCATACCCCACAGAGGGGTAGACGATCGCCAGCCATGGATTGCCAGCAAACGTCCTGATGTACAGCCCTCGCCAGAGAATCTCTTCGCACACTCCGTCGGCGGTCGCGCAAGGCGCGGCAAGCAGTATCAGAATCCAGGAAGCGTGCGCGAATTTGGACAGGTACATGATCGCGGCGGTGCCGGTGACGATCGCAAACAACAACACGGCCAGCCAGTTCATGCGTGTGAAGAGCGGCTTGCGGCCGGTCAGCACGCTTGAGAAGCCGGTCTTGCCGAGCAGCAATCGGGGAACGATGAGGCACCAATAGAGCCAATAGAACAGGAACCCCAGGAGGTAGCCCGTCTCTTTTCCGAGCAGGGACGCCAGGCCCAGAAAGACGGCCATCGTCGTCAGCAACAGGACGAAGGGCAGACCGAGGAGCACCGCGGCCTTGTGTTTGCTTGGTAGCCACGGTCCGCCGTCTTGCGCTGCGCCTTCGCTCACGATTGATCCTGTGCAGGCGCGTGAATCCTACGCCTTCGCTGCCGCCGCTTCCGGCCCAGTCACCGGCCGCCCAGCCGCCCACCATATCAGCGCAATCCCCGCAATCACCGATCCCGCGCTGGCCAGTTGCGCATTCGATAACCTCCACAGAATCTTGGGGTTGCGCCGAACTAGTTTAGAGCATACGCTGATAGCACCGGCAAGGTCGTCGGTGAACGGAGAATCGTCATGAACTGGACACAACTCCTGAAGAACGAGATTGAAACTACCTACTCGACCACCACAAAACTCCTGGACAAGGTAGATCCGGACAGTCTCGATTGGAAGCCAAAAGGTGGCAGCAACTGGATGACTGTCGGCCAGCTCCTAAGACACATCGTTGATGCATGTGGCCCTGGTTGCAGAGGATTTGTAACCGGTGACTGGGCACTCCCGGCGGGCAAGACCTGGGAAAACCTCGCCCCGGAGGAAATGCTTCCGCCTGCCGAAAAACTGCCCTCGATTGACAGCGTGGAAAAGACCAAGGATTTACTCGCAAAGGACAAGACCATTGCCCTTCAGATGATCGACCAAGCCGGTGAGAATGATCTGGCCAATAAGGAGATCGCTGCTCCCTGGGCTCCTGGGGTAGCATTTGCCCTTGGCTTCCATCTGCTTAAGATGATTCAGCATCTCGAACGGCACGAAGGCCAGCTTTTCTACTATCTGAAGCTTCAAGGGAAGCCTGTTACTACCGTGGACCTCTGGGGCGAGTCCTGAACAGTTGCGCGTTTGCGAAATGATCCGATGGTCCGCCAGAAAGATGCATTTTCCCCCTTGCGATGGGATCGTAGACAATGCGGAATCTGGCCCAGTACCCGCTGTCACCACTAGTTCGGACAGAAACCCTACGCCGCCTTCGCCGCAGCCGCTTCCGGCCCAGTCACCTGCTGCCTCGCCGCCAGCCAGATCAGCACAATCCCCGCAATCACACAACCAGCGCTGGCCAACTGCGCGTTCGTTAATCCCCACAAAATCCTCGGGTTGCGGCGGATAAATTCAACCAGAAAGCGAGCCGTTCCGCTCAGCAGCAGATACTCGCCTATGATCGCGCCCCTGCCACGCTGTTTTCCGCCGCGCCACCACAGCCACGCGCCGATCGCGAACTCCGCGGTCATCTCATAAAGCGGTGTCGGATGCACCCGCACAAACGGCGGCGTTGGGTCGATCCCGTGCGGAAAGCTCATGCCCCAGGGCAGTTTGGTCGCGATGCCGTAGCATCCGTCGCCGGAGAGAAAGCAGCCGAAGCGCCCGATCCCGTGGCCGACCGCCGCCGCCGGAGCGGCCAGGTCCAACATCCGCAGGCCGCCGATCTTTGCCCGCCACCCCATGAACACCAGTGCGATGATGGCGAAGACCACTGCGCCGTACCAGGCAAAACCGGCCGGGTCCCACAGCACCCGCCAGCCCATCTCGCGAAACTCGATCGGGGTGTCGATGACGTGCCACAGTTTGGAGCCCACTATGGCCGCCACCACCGCAATGGCCACCATGCCCACCGCGTCCGCCTCAATGTGCGCGCGCCGGAAGCCCCGGTCCAGGATAAACGCGCCCACCACGGCAGCCACCCATATCGTCAGCCCGTAGGTAGCCAGATTCAGGTGCCAGAAATACAAATTGAGGTGCAGATAAGGCAACATATCTTTTTAAGTATAGCCGGCCCGGCGCCGGGACGCCGCGCCCAGCCCCCGCTCGCGATTTGCCCGGTCCGCAATGTCTCCGCGCTGCGATTTTTCACAGGCGAACTTGCCCGCCAGGCCTGCATTCGCGCCATACTGTGTTCATGGCTACTCTCCCCTCCCCGGGCCTTCAGGTCCTCTATACCCGTGAGCAGATCGCCGAACGCGTCGCCGAGTTGGGCACCCAGATTACCCGCGACCTGAACGGCGAAAAGCTGGTCATGGTCGGCGTGCTCAAGGGCGCCGCGCCCTTTCTCGCTGACCTGGCGCGCTCCATACAGGCCGACGCCACCTTCGACTTTGTCGCCACCTCCAGCTACGGCAAGGGGCAGCGCACCTCCGGCGCGGTCCGGCTCATCAAGGACCTCGATGAGTCCATCGAGGGCAAGAACGTCCTCATCGTCGAGGACATCCTCGACACCGGCCTCACCCTAGCCTACCTGCGCAAGCTTTTATTGCAGCAGCGCCCCAAGACTCTGCGCATCGTCACTCTGCTCGACAAACCCTCCCGCCGCATCGAAAAAATCGAGGCCGACTACGTGGGCTTCTCCATTCCCAATCTCTTCGTCATCGGATACGGAATGGACTACGCCGAACGCTACCGCAACCTCCCCGACATCTGCCTGATGACCCCCGACCATCCTGAGTAGCCGGCCCGGCGGTTGGCGCAGTCTGCAACTGGAGCCGCTCCATTCGCATCCATTCATTTGGTCCGGCCATCCGCAAAGCTCTATACTCATCTCCCGTAGACTGCCCGGCGAGCCGGCCTTTCAGAGCGGCATCATCCCCCAAGGAGCATCCCCCATGGCTGTACTGACTCCCCTCAACGAAGCGGACCTCGATTTCGACCACGGCAGCTTCGATTCCGCCGCCTTCGCAGCTCACGCGCTGTCCAGTTGGCAAACGCTTGCCGCCGTTATCGACCACACCCTGCTCAAGCCCGAAGCCACCCGCGAACAGGTCGAAAGCCTCTGCCACGAGGCCATTCGCTACCGCTTTGCCTGTGCCATGGTCAACCCCGTCTGGGTCCCCACCGCGGTTTCCGCCCTCTCCGGCGCAGGTGTCCCCGTGGGCGTCGTCATTGGCTTTCCCTTGGGCGCTTCCCTGGTCTCCACCCTGCGCCAGGAAGCCGCCGCTCTCACCCGCCTGGGCGCGCGCGAGCTGGACATGGTCTTGCCCCTAGGCCAGCTCAAAAGCGGCAACAATCACGCCGTCCACCAAACCATCCACGCCGTCGCCGCCGTCGCCCATCATCACGGAGCCCTGCTCAAGGTCATCCTTGAGACCACCCTGCTCACCGTGGAAGAAAAACTGCGCGCCGCGGAGATCGCCATCCAGGCCGGCGCTGACTTCCTCAAGACCTCCACAGGCTTCGCCTCCGGCGGCGCAACCCCGGCCGACGTGGCCCTGCTCCGCGGCGTAGCCGGCGCACGTTGCGGCGTCAAAGCCTCCGGAGGCATCCGCACCCTCGCCCAGGTCCGCGCCCTTCTCGAAGCCGGCGCCAACCGCATCGGCGCCTCCGCCTCCGTCGCCATCGTCCGCGAGCTGGGAGCCGAGTAAAAAGCAAACGATCAGGGATTAAGAATGATCGGGGTAGTGGTGCGGTTTCGTTTTCGACAAGTAACTTGACAAACCGGCGGAACCGGCATTAACTGCTATGCGACAGTGTAATGCTGTGCGGCAGTGCTTTCGGCGCAAACGCCCTCTACTCCCGTCATTTGAGCGATTGTTTGCGTAAGCGCACGTATTCGCTCCCAGGAAGCTAGCGCTGATCCTTGTCACGGTTCATTGAATCAAACAGACAACATTGAGAATCGCGGAGATACGTATGAAAACCCCCAGTTCATCTGCAAGCCCTTTTGCATCAAATTCCTCGCCATCTGCGCCCAGGCCGCTCTTCCGGGCGGCTTTGGTTACGCTCGCATCGCTCGCAATCGCGTCGATAACTCCCTGGGGATGGGCGCAAACCGCCAATCGAGTCACGCAGGATGTCGATGCCGCCCAGGTGCAGGCGCTGCCTAATCATCATCCGCTATGGGCCAACGCAAGCAACGATGCCGGCCTGGCGCCGGCTAAGCTCGTGCTGGATCAAATGACGATCGTTCTGGCGCGATCGCCGGAGCAGGAGGCGGCCTTCGAAAAGTTGCTCGCAGACCAGCAAAACCCCGCTTCGCCGGACTACCATCGCTGGCTCACTCCCGCCGAGGTTGGGGAGCGCTTCGGACTCTCCGAGCAGGATATCGAAAGCGTGACCGGCTGGTTGCAGTCGCAGGGCCTGCACGTCAACTGGGTTGCGCCAAGCCGGATATTTATCGGATTCGGCGGCACGGCGGCAGACGTGGGTCGAGCCTTTCAGACGGAGTTGCATTACTACAACGTGAATGGCGTGCGGCGCTTCTCGGTTTCATCCGACCCCATGATCCCGGCAGCATTGGCGCCGGTAATCAAAGCCATTCGCGGCCTGTACACCATCGATGAGCGCCCGGCTCACCACGCGATTGCGGTGCAATCGGATGCCCCGGAAATGGATAACAACACTGGAGGCCACTTCATTGCCCCCGCGGATTTCAACACCATCTACGATGTCCCATCCAGTCTGACAGGCGCCGGCGTGACCATCGGCATCGTAGGCCGGTCGCGAGTGAATTCCGTCGATCTTACCGAATTTCAAACCCAGGCCGCCATCACCTTTGCCATTCCTCAAGTGATTGTCCCTACCGCGTACAGTGGCATTGACCCAGGCCCAGCGGCGACGAGCTGCTCGGCGTCCCCATGTTCTGTCCCCGAAGACCAACTGGAAGCAACTCTGGATGTGCAGCGGGCAGGCAGCGTGGCTCCAGGCGCCACGCTTTTGCTGGTGGTTTCCGCCCCTTCCAACCCTATCACCACGAACGGCGATGGCATCGGCGCGGATACGCAGTATCTGGTGAACGCTAATCCGCTTCCGCAAGTGATCAACATCAGCTTCGGAAATTGCGAGTCGGAAGCCGGCGCGTCCGGCGTCGACTATTGGAACACGCTGTTTCAACAGGCCGCCGGGGAGGGAATCTCGGCCTTCGTTTCCTCCGGCGATTCCGGCGCAGCCGGTTGCGACCCCAGCTTTGCGGCGCCGCCCACGCCCGCCAAAGCCAACAGCCCCAATGCCCTCTGCGCCTCCAGCTATGCCACCTGCGCCGGCGGAACCGAATTCAACGACACCAGCAACCCCTCCACCTACTGGAGTTCCAGCAACGGCACTGGCCAAAAGTCGGCCCTGAGTTATATTCCCGAGGGCGCCTGGAACGAACCGATAAACGTCTATAGCACTCCGAACACGGTTGAAGTCGCCGCTTCCGGCGGCGGCGTAAGCTCCGTCATCCCCACCCCAAGCTGGCAGACGGGGACCGGCGTACCTACGGCGAGGGCCGGACGCTACACGCCGGACATTGCCTTCTCTGCCGCTGGCCATGATGGTTATTTTGGATGCCTCAATGCCTCTACGGTAGGAGGCCAATGTGTCGGCGCCTCCAATTTTTGGTATGAGGTCTTTTCCGGCACCTCGGCGACGGCTCCCGGCATGGCGGGCGTGGCAGCCCTGCTCGATCAGAAACTTTCAGGCGCGCCGCAAGGCAATCTCAACCCGGGACTCTACGCAACGGCGGCAAGTGTTCCGGCCGCGTTCCACGACGTAACGGTCACCACCAGCGGTGTGGGCACCTGCGTTATCACTACCCCCAGCATGTGCAACAACAGCACTGCCTCGTCCACCGCAACGATCACCAATCTCAGCGGCGGCCAGGCGGGTTATCTGGTGACGGCCGGATATGACGAGGTAACCGGGCTCGGATCGCTGGACGTGGCGAACTTCATTGACAACTACGTCACAGCCGCCCCTGCGGCCACCACAGGCGCGGCCTCGGCGATCACCGACAGCGCCGCCACGCTGGCCGGCACGGTGAACCCCAGCGGGGCCGTGGCCCACGCCTGGTTCCTGTATGGAACCAGCAGCAACCTCGCCGGAGCCAGCCAGACCACTTCCCAGGCACTTTCTGGAACAACAGCAACCGCGGTCACCGCCAACCTGACTGGATTGACCGCTAGTACGACGTATTATTTCCAGGCCGTGGCCCAGAACAGTATCGGCACGACTAAAGGGGCTATCAACTCCTTCACCACATCCGCCGTCCCGCTTGCCCCGTCAACCACCACAGGTCCGGCCTCCGCTGTAACCGACAGAACCGCGACGCTGAACGGCACGGTGAACCCGAATGGAGAGGACACCCAGGTCTGGTTCCTCTACGGCACCAGCAGCACACTGAGCGGAGCCAGCCAGACCACTTCACAGGATATCGGCTCTGGAACCACAGCAACCCCGGTCACCGCCAACCTGACTGGACTGACCCCCAGTACGACGTATTATTTCCAGGCCGTGGCCCAGAACGCCACCGGCACGACCAACGGAGCCATCAACAACTTCATCACCCCTGCCCCCCCCTTCACCCTTGCCGGCACGGCGGTCTCTGTCGCGCCGGGCGCAACCACCGGAAACACCTCGACGATTACCGTGACGCCGTCCGGTGGATTTACCGGTGCGATCAGCCTGAGTTGCGACATTAGGCCTGTGGCCGCCAGCGATCCGGCGACGTGCGGCATTCCGGCTTCAGTTACCATCAGCGGCGCGACGGCGCAAACGGCCACGCTGACCGTGTACACCACGGCGCCCACCAGCGGCGCCCTGGTCTATCCCACGCGTCCCGGAGTTCCCTGGTACGCGGCGGGCGGCGCCACCCTGGCCTGCCTGTTGCTCTTCGGCATCCCGGCGCGGCGGCGTAGCTGGCGGACGATGCTCGGAATGGTGATGCTCCTGGCAGCCATCTCCAGCGTTGTCCTCGGATGTGGCGGCGGTGGCGGAGGTGGTGGCGGCAATACCGGCACCACGCCGGGCAGTTACGTCATTACCGTAACCGGCACGTCGGGCGCCGACACGGAAACGGGCACGGTTGCCCTCACTGTGCAATAGCACGAAACGGCCCCAAGCGGCCGCACCTTTTCCAAGAGATGCGGCCGCAGGTTGCCTGTGCTAGTCTCGCCTCTGAGATCTGGTAATCGTCAGCCGCTGCCAGTGTTCCTGCCAACCCGGCAACAATCCCATACCATCTGAAGGTTCCCCGCCCACCCTCGCCGCTCCCCGGATCTCTGATCCGATTGACTCAAAGTGACAACCAATCCCCCGGAGCACCTTTGCATACCGCCCAGGAACGCCTCATCCACCCAGCTCGCAACGTCTACGGAAGCCTGAGCGTGCCCGGCGACAAGTCCATCAGCCATCGCTACGCCATGCTCGGCGCCTTCGGCTCCGTCGCTATCGTCCTCGAGCTGGGAGCGGAATAGGCAGCTGATGTGCCGTGTGCGGGATCTGCTGGGTATGGTTGCCGGATCGCAATCTTGCCCCTTCCGATAAAGTTATGACTTATCGCGGGGCCATTCAACTGAATCGTGTAGAACAAAGGAAGAGGAAGTAGTGTCTGAAGAGAAGGCGATGAAAGCGCTCGCTTGAGTGGACGAGTTCCGGACGGCGCGGAATCGCCCGGTTTTCCGCCGCTGATGTTGTGTTAATCTTACAATTCTCATCAAGGGCGTTATAATTATCAAGAATCCAGGGCGAAATGGCGATCTCGAACGAGAACAGGACTGCGCAGCATACTTTATTGCCGCGATGTGAGGTCGAGCTTGGCATCGTCTGCCCTATGGCGAACGAGGGAGACGAAGCTGTACAGTTCTGCCAGGCAGTGTTGGAACAGTGTTCGGGATTTCGGAAGGTCACGTTTTTCGCGGTCTTTGATCGTGTTACTAAGGATGACAGCCTAAACAAGATGCGCCAACTGGAGCGCAGTGAGCCGCGGGTGCGTGTGGTTTGGGCTCCTGAAAACCAGTGTGTGGTGGACGCTTATTTGCGCGGCTACAAAGAGGCACTGGATGCCGGAAGCGACTGGATTCTTGAAATCGATGCCGGATTTAGCCATCAGCCCGGCGATATTCCACAGTTTTTCGATGCCATGGAAAAAGGAATGGATTGCGTTTTCGGGAGCCGCTTTATAGGCCGCTTCGAAAATAGCTCGATCAGGCGCCGCTTTATCAGTTGGGGTGGAACCCTGCTGGCAAACCTTCTGCTGGGCACCCGGCAGACGGACATGACCAGCGGATTCGAGTTGTTCTCCCGCCGGACCCTTAGCATGGTCATGGGCAGGGGGATTCAGTCCAGGGCACACTTCTTTCAGACTGAGATAAAAACTTATTGCAGGGGCCTGACGTTCGTCGAGGTTCCGATTACCTACCGGTCCGCGAGTCCGCGTCTTGGCACATCTGCGTTTAGGGAAGCATTTCAGCAACTATGGCGCCTGTTTCAGCTACGTCTCAAGGAGCAACTGTGAAGGATTCCGCTTGGGGGGGCCCCGTCAGTGTTGTTGTCACTTCCATCTCCGCGCCGAATTCCGAGTTGCGTGAATTGGCGAACCAGTGCCAGGCTCGCGGGTTTTCGTTTTACTTGATCGGCGACGTGCCCAGTCCGGCTGATTTCGCTATCGATGGATGCGAGTTTTACAGCCTGGAGCGGCAGAAGGAATCGGGCTTCAAGATTGCGGAACTGATGCCTACGCGGCATTACTCGCGGAAAAACATAGGTTATTTACTGGCGATCCAGACCCGGCCCAACTTGCTGCTTGAGACCGATGACGACAATATGCCGTTGCCGGAGTTTTGGAGTCCGAGGAAGTTGCGGCTGCGCGTACCCGCTCTTTCCGGCAACGGCTGGTCGAACGTCTATAGGTACTTTTCAGAGAGCAATATCTGGCCGAGGGGGCTTCCTCTGGATGCGATTCGTGCGCATTTGCCGGAGTTTGAGGCGTTAGCGGAAATGGAATTGGACTGTCCGATTCAGCCGGGACTTGCAGATGAAGACCCCGATGTGGACGCGATTTACCGGCTGCTGCTTCCGCTCCCGGTAAACTTTCGAACTGACAGGCGGCTTGCGCTGGCAGCTGGTGCCTGGTGTCCATTCAACAGTCAGAACACAGCATGGTTTCCAGTTGCGTATCCTCTGCTTTATTTGCCCTCTTACTGTTCTATCCGCATGACGGATATCTGGCGGAGCTTTGTGGCACAGCGAATTGCGTGGGAAAACGGATGGGGCGTGTTGTTCAAGGGGCCGGATGTGTATCAGAAGCGAAACGAGCATAACCTAATGCGGGATTTTTCCGATGAGGTGCCGGGGTATCTACACAACCGCGCCATCGGATCCCGGTTGACTGAACTGAAATTGGAAGCGGGGCCAGAGAACATCGGAAACAACTTGATCCGGTGTTACGAGGAGCTGGTTCGAATGAACCTCCTTCCTTCGAAAGAAATTGATTTGGTCAATGCGTGGCTGCAGGATATTGCTCTGCCATGTTAGTGCAGCTTTGCCATAAGCATGGTGTGTCTCGCAGGATGGGCGGGTGAGCCATGCATGGACTAGCAGAGAGCCGCGAGCATGCTTGAACAGGTAAGCTTGCCGCCTCAATCTCCTGAATAGTAAGTTGGGAGATATCCTTGATGAAATTTAGTTGCAAACCCGAGCTTGATCATAACTCGACTACAGATATGATGCCTCTTGTCCGTTGGCAGGAGAAAGTGTTTCTTGCCGTCATCGTTTTCGTTCTACTGCTTATCGAACTTAGGGCCGCTGCGCTTCGTCCGCTTTGGTTTGATGAACTCAGCACATTAACCGTTTCGTCTGTTCCCACGATAAGAGGAATGCTTCGCGCAATGTCCGCGGATGGAAATCCGCCACTTTACTTCCTCCTTGCCCGGTTCTGCCTGCATCTCCCCATGCCTGTTGAAATCGCATTGCGCCTTCCGTCGATCGCCGCAAGCGACATCACTGCCCTCATGATATTTCTCTTTGTCAGGCGGAATACTGGCAGCATCTTTGCATTCCTTGCGATGAGCGTTTTTCTTGGGAGCCCATTCATGCCTTTTGCAACACTCGAGGCGCGTTCCTATGCTTTATTGTTGTGCTTTACGAGTGTCGCTATTTGCTGTTGGCAATCCGCGGCACAAGGGATGAGCAGGCGTTTGGCGCTTGCGGGCATTACCGCGAGCATGGCGGGGGCGATCTTCTCGCATCACTACGGAGTCATCTATGTGACTCTTCCTCTCTTGGCCGGTGAGGGCGTACGCGCCTGGCAAAGACATAGAATTGATTTTGCTGTGTTTACTTCAATGCTGGCAGGGGCTGCCACGCTTATCATTACGTTCCCCCCGATGCTGCACGGACAGGCCGGCCTATTAAAGGCGGTAAAGCTCTGCCCAGTCTTTTGGTCGCGTCCCGGGATAATGTCTTTGTTGTTATATCTGGATACTGTGCCGATACCCAGCCTAATATCCTTTTTGGCTGCCGTATTGCTTTGCGTATTTCTGAGATACGTTGTCTTTGCTCGGAATCGGATATCCGGAGCGCTGACTCAACCAGCGTCTCGGGTTCGGATTCAGGATTTAGCGGCCGCATCGGCGCTTGTTCTTGTTTTGCCCATTATGCTTCTCGTTACCAAACTTGGTACCGGCTATTTTTGGGGAAGATATGCAATCGGCTCATCGCTCGGCGTGGCCTTGGTTTCTGGGTTGCTATTTTCACGTTTGAATGTGCGCTCACCCGGGATCAAGGCGTTTGTTCTCACAGTAATCATCTATAGTTTTTCGACAGCATTGTTCGGATTTTGGCGTTTTGGTCCATCTGATGAAACCTCTGGAGTTCAATCCCATCCAATATTCCTCTCCGCTCCCGCACGGGAGCCGATTGTGATTGCAGACGCTGTTATTTTCTGGCCTACGTGGTGGTACAGCGATCCCGGCACCCGCGCACGCCTGCATTATCTTTCGGATCTCAGCTACGCAGTGAAGCAACCAGATTTCATCCCCGAGTACGCGCTCACACTCGAACAGCCTTATGGGGCTCCAAAGCTGGATAATTATATGGAATTCCTCGGTTCCCATCAGCAGTTTCTTCTCTATTGCTCGGGAATTCCAAGACTTGAGTGGGTGAAGTCCCGGCTGAGCAATGACGGCTGGCATCTCATCCCGATAAACAGCTCCGGCAAGGAAGTTTTGTATCAGGTTGACCGGCCGTAGCAGTTGTTAAACTTGAAACAGCCCCCACACCTCGGAGCGCCCTTGCATACCGCTCAGGAACGCCTCATCCGCCCCGCTCGCAACGTCTGCGGAAGCCTGCGCCTGCCCGGCGACAAGTCCATCAGCCATCGCTACGCCATGCTCGGCGCCTTCGCTGAAGGCCTCTCCCGCTTCACCAACTTCTCCACCGGAGCCGACTGTGCCT
Source organism: Occallatibacter sp. (assembly GCA_049509715.1). Classification (GTDB taxonomy): domain Bacteria; phylum Acidobacteriota; class Terriglobia; order Terriglobales; family Acidobacteriaceae; genus Telmatobacter. Next base: position 17,919 of record JBEKZR010000018.1, read on the forward strand.
CGACCTTATCCTGCATGCAAGCGCTTGGCGCTAAGGTCAATAGAATCAGTGAAGGCGAAGTCGAAGTCAGCGGCGTCTCCGGCCGCGTAATCCCCGCCAACCACCCCCTCGACTGCGGCAACTCCGGCTCCACCATGCGTATGATCTCCGGCCTCTTGGCGCCCCAGCAAGGCAGCTTCACCCTGGTCGGAGACGCTTCGCTTTCCCGCCGCCCCATGGAGCGCATCCGCAAACCCCTCCAATCCATGGGCGCAAAGCTCACCCTCACCGACGGCCACGCGCCCCTGTACCTCCAAGGCTCCCCGCTCCAGCCCGTCGATTACACCACCCCCGTTCCCAGCGCCCAGGTAAAGACCTGCGTTCTTTTGGCTGGGCTTCAAACCCCAGGCAACACCAAAGTGCGAGAAGCACTCCGCACCCGCGACCACAGTGAACTGGCCCTTCGCGCCTTCGGTGCCACGCTCACCCGCACCCTCGACTCGGTCTCCATCTCCGGCCCGCAATCCCTCCACGCCATCAGCGCCGCCGTCCCCGGCGACATCTCCTCCGCCGCCTTCTTCCTCTGCGCCGCGGCTCTCTTTCCCGGCTCCAGCCTGGTGCTTGATTCGCTGGGACTTAACCCCACTCGCGCCACGCTCCTTGACGTGCTCACCGCTCTCGGCGCGCGTATCGCCGTCCTCAATCTTGAAGAAATGCATGCCGAACTGGTGGGTGTCGTCCAGATCTCCGCCCCACCCCAGGGCCTTGGATCGACAGAGGTGAGCGGCGCACTCGCCGCCCAGCTCATCGACGAGTTGCCGGTGCTGGCAGCCATCGCCCCCTACACCAGCGGCGGCATCCGCATTCGCGATGCCAAAGAACTCCGTGTCAAGGAATCCGACCGCATCGCATTGATTGTAAAGAATTTGCGCGCCATGGGCGCCGAAGTTACCGAGTTCGAGGACGGCCTTGACGTTCCCGGCGGCCAAACCCTCCACGGCGCTGCCATCGACTCCGGCGGCGATCACCGCATCGCCATGGCCTTCAGCGTGGCCGCTCTGCGGGCCC
>JBEKZR010000180.1:0-7320 GCA_049509715.1 Occallatibacter sp.
GGGACGGTCGGACGGTTATCGCCCACCGACATTGAGGCGCTGCTGACAGCCATGCGGCGTGTCTTGGAGGAGATGGGGGCCGCGCCCAGCGTAAATGCTGTTATGTAGGGCTGTCCCTCGCCAGAAGCCATCTGGATGCAAAATGAGCCTGGTTCTCAAATTCGGCGGGCGTTCTGGCAGCTGTGACTTGCCGAAATTCCATCTGGGGGATAGACGGCCTTGTTTTCCGCTTGTAGGTCTGAATGAGTGATTTTTCACTCCAGCAGTGCTGAGCCACCCTGCAGCGACTGACGCGCCTTGCTCGTTTTTCCGCTGCACAACACGCTGGGCAAACGGGCAAACTCATCTGGGCTGTAGTCGAATTTGTAACTGTCAAAGCACCCAGAATCCACAAGGATCAACAGGGATCGATAGGCACGCGGTAAACAGTTCAATCAAAAGCACTTAAAATCACCCAGTTTCAATAAGATTTCACAGACTATTTGACCTGTTTTGGGAGCAGATGGAGCCACCTCCAAAACTTCAATAAAATCAATGGCTTGGCGCGTCACCTTGTTGAACAGTGTTGAACTTTGAAGTTCCTACGACTACAGCTACACACCCAACAGGCCGGACTCTTAAGGATCCATTTCCGTGAAGCGCACGCTGAAATGCCGTTGTGGTTTGTCATTGTTGTGAAGTGAGGAATTGACAGTTCATTTGCTTGATTCGACGACAGATCGTTATTTTGGCGAGGCACAGTTTACCCACGATGAACGCACCTTTCATCTCCTTGATTCGAAAGCAGATCGTCATTTCGGCGAGCCATAGGTCAGCGTTCTGCTTGCTTAGGAAGACCAGGGTTCAGTGCGAGACTTCTCCGTAAATGGGTTTGATTCTGCGATTCGGAGATCCACTTTTCCTATGCCACTGGCCGTCGCCAATACGATTTGCGTTCGCCGACAAGTAAAGATACGGCAAATGAAACAATACCAGCGGTTACTTTACCAGCAGTAGGTAGCAACGACGTCCGGAGCGCTCGGAAGCTGGTTTATGACGCTGGTATGCAGGACAATCTGTATATTCTTTCTTTCCCAGCCTTTTGGGAGGGACTTTGCCAGCGCCGAGATGGATTGTGGATTGGTGAGGAATTCCGCAGCGGCACGCGTTCCCGCATGTCCCACTCCCGCGGCTGTGAGGACTGTCGTGCCAGTCCTGGAGTTCAAAACCCGGGATACGATCGCGTAGTCATCTGTAAGTTCATGAGCGGCGGTAGACCAGCGCTTTTGAGAGACTGAGCGGTCCACGATGGCGTTTGGCCCTTCGAAGACATAACGCAGATTCTCAGTCATGGTAAGGGTCCATGAGTTGTTGTGCGCACCGATCAAGATCGTGGGGTGTTCGCGAAGATCGCCATACGCCACATCGTTACCGAATCGAACGTCGAACTGCTTATTGCGATGCACCAGCAGGGACACGATCTTTGTTGTTGCAGCGACATCACCAATGGTGACGAAGGTATCCTTTGCGGGATATAGGTCCTGAACGTCAATCTTCGTGCTCGGGGGCAATGGAATATAGGATTCCAGTCCCATTTCCTCTGTTTGGCTCCGGGGGTGTTGCTGGTAATACGCATCCATGTAAGAGGAAGACAATTCATAGACAGCATTGCTGCCGAGATAGATCAGGACTGTATGGGAGTTATCTAAAATAGGCGACCAGAATTGATTTAAGGCACGATCCTCGGGAGATGCGAAGTAGTGCTGCATTGCCAAAGTCAGGATCACCGCCGAAGCGGCAATCACGACCCACCATCTGCGGCCTCGGAATCTTGGCGAGGGTGTCGCAAGGTCGGGCCCTGCGACCTCGTGGGGAGCCGGCGGGGGCATAGATTCGACCGGCGGCTGGCTCTGTTCCGGTCTGTGCGGCGGAGCCGACGGCAACTGAATCGGCTTCGTGTCAGCCCATTCGAAAATGGCTCTAAACGAGCCGGAGGGTACGCTGATCCGGACAGATTCTTCACGCGCTGTTTGATAGTAGAGCGCGAGGCGCTTCCTGACCTCGGCGGCACGCGCGCGAACGATCGGATCGTCATTTGTGTCGTAGTCTGGGCGTCTGTCAAAAACATTTGCTCCGATGATCCGTTCCTTGAGCATCTCAAGGTGGCCTGCGAGAGACTGATCGACGATGTACTGCAACAACTCCTGAGACTGTTTACTGGAGTGAAAGGGCGTGCTTTGCAGGATCGAAGACAACGTTTTCTGGACTTCGGTCGCTGGTACCTTGTCCGAGCCCTCTTGCCGCTCAGGAAAATCGATCTTTTCAACTGCATGCGCCATCGATTGCCTCGAATTCTCTGGTTCCAAACGGACTGTACCCCTTCTTAACGCTCTTGACAAGTCAAAAACCTGAGCTTGTCGTGAACGTTGCTACAAGTAACTTAAAATCAATGAGTTGCAACGATTCGCCTGGTCGATTTGCAGCGATTGAACATACTTCCGGCGAAGGGCATAAACCATTTTTAATCAATAGCTTACAAGAACTTAACGGAGCTTCCATCGCCAGAACGCTCTCGAACAGTACCGTACAGTACGTTGCCATACTGTGCGCAGGCCTCGTTTTCTTGTGCGTGTTGTGCGTGCAGCTCAGGGGGACCCGTTGAGTGTGCTACGGGTCTGTCAGACGATCAATCAGCCAACGTGATGAGGAGACTCCGGCTCCTCCTATAAAGAAAAGGCGGCGGGGCCAATGAATAGCGGGATCAATAAGGAAAAAACTCAGGAGGCAGCATGACCAGATTACGTCTCGTTCTCTTGGCAGTCTTGATGGCCACTATAGCCCTTGGACTGACATTCCTTCCGGCACTCCATGCGCAAACGATGAGTACTACCGCGGCTTTGTCAGGCACGGTTTCCGACCCGTCCGGAGCGAGGGTTCCGAAGGCAACAGTGAAACTCACCAATCCCTCGCAAGGAATCACCCGAACCTTCACCACCGGTTCGGCAGGAGAGTATTCGTTCTCCCTCCTGCCTGTCGGCACCTACACGCTGGAGGCAACTGCTCCGGGGTTCAAGACTTCCAAGCAAGAGGGAATTGTCCTCAATGTAGGCGACTTCCTTACCGAGGACATCCATTTGGCCATCGGCACTTCCGAGCAGGTCACGGTAAGCGCATCGGTGGCCATGTTGCAAACCGAGAACGCCAACGTCAGCACCGAAATTGCCTCAAAGCAAGTTGAGGAACTTCCGCTCAACCTTAGGAATGTGGTCGGCCTGGTAATGTTGAATTCCTCGGTGAACAACCAGACCCAGCAGCAGTTATTGAATGCGGGAGGCGGGGAGGATACTGCCGACCAGGACATGTCCTTCCTGAGCTTTGGCGGCGGCTTCTTTGGAACCACGGCCTTTCTTCTGGATGGCGGCTGGAACGTGGCCGGCGGCTGGGGCGGAGTCGTTTATGTGCCTGCGGTGGATGACGTCCAGGAATTCAAGGTCATGAACAATTCGTTCTCGGCCGAATACGGATGGAGCACCGGCAATGTCGTCAACATGATTACCAGGTCCGGCACCAGCGACCTGCATTTTACTTTGAGCGACTACCTCCGCAACCAGAAGATGGACGCCAACCTCTACTTCCATAATCTGGAGGGCCTCCCCAAGTCCCCGGACCATCGCAATCAGTTCGCGGCAGCCGGGGGCGGGCCGCTGTATATCCCCGGCATTTACAAGCAAAGCAACAAGACATTCTTTTTCGCCAACTATGAGGGCTTGCGGCTAAACAATGCCGGCTCCTATAGCGCAAATGTGCCCACCTCCGCCCAGGAGTCGGGCGACTTCTCGGCGCAACTTGGTGCCCAGACTGGAACGGATTGCCTGGGCAACCCGATCTATAAAGGCGAGATCTACAATCCGTACACCACGACCTATTACTCTTCCGGTCCGTGCGCGGGACATTACGTTCGCCTGGGTTATCCTGGGAATAAGATTCCCACGTCCGGCGTAGGAGCGATTGACGCTCTGGCGAAGACCCTTGCCTCTGGAAATTACTGGCCGGCGCCGGCAAATCCAGGCGGCGGCTACAACTTCAACGTCGCGGCGTCGCAAGCGACGGCTTCCAACGAGTACGGAATTCGAGTCGACCACCACTTCACACAAAACACTTCGATTTACGGGCGCTGGTCGCAGAAGTTCGAATCGAAATCCGGTATGCCGGACTATTACGGAAGCGGCGACATTGCTGGACCGGGCGACGTTAACCCCGACAACCGGTACAGCATTGCATTTGGCGCTTCTCACATCTTTTCGCCCACTTTCGTGATGAACGGCAACGTCGAATACAATCGCTGGGTTGAGGGTAACGTCGTGCAGAGCGGCGGATTCCAGCCTTCCACGCTCGGCTTGCCCGGCATCATTGACGTGTATTCTCCGCAGTTTCCGGAGGTCAGTTTAGGCAACGCCTATGCTCCCTTGGGACCAACCACCGGCTTCGGCAAAATGAAAACTCCCAACAATGTGGGTACCGCTTCCATAGACTTCAACAAGATGCACGGAGTGCACTCGCTCTCGTTCGGGTATATGGGCGCTGTGGTCCAGATTTTCGGCGGCAGGATCGCTCCCACGACATTCAACTTCTCAAACGCCATGACGGCAGGTCCAGACTCAGATGCCGCGACGCCCGGCACCGGGGACGCGTTCGCTTCCTTGATGGCGGGCGCTGGTGTTGGCGGCGCCAATAATGCCGGCTCCACCGGGTTTAACGCATTTCCGGCGTCTCAGTACTACCTGCATGGAGCGTACGTTCAGGACGACTGGAAGATGAGCCGGAAGTTGACCCTCAACCTGGGCTTCCGCTATGAAATGCAAACCCCGATCACAGCGAGGAAGAACAACCAAGCGTACTTTGATTTCCACGCCCTCAATCCGATCAGCGCCGGGGCCGGGCAGCCGGCTTACGGGGAAATCGTTTACAACACTCCTGGGGACCGCGGTCTATATCACTTCAATTATGACGACCTGGCCCCGCGCATTGGATTCGCGTACTCCGCCTTGCCTAAGCTGGTTGTGCGCGGCGGCTGGGGTCTGTATTACTCGAGAAACTACTTTGGCGGGGGACCGAGCCCGGGCTACTCTCAAACGACGAATTGGACTTCTTCGGTCGACGGTAACACGGTCACCCAGCCGCTCGCACAGGCATTCTCAACGGGCGTTCTGCCGATTACCGGGAACGCGCTGGAAGGTCTGACGAACGTCGGTCAGGGCGGTGGTGGAATTGATCCGCATCGTCCCGATCCCCGAATCAAGCAGTTCATGTTTGGATTCCAATATGCGATCACTCCGAACAACCTGCTGGACGTCAACTATGTAGGGAACCGCGGAACGCGCATTATCCTTGGCAGCATGAACTACGGCGAGTTGAATCCGCAATATCTCTCCATGGGTTCGGCGCTGAATACCATGGTGAACAATCCGTTTGCCGGCGCAATGAAGACCCTTGGCCTTGCGACTAGCTCCTGCGGACTGAGTTCGCCGACCGTTCCGCAGGCGCAATTGCTGGAGCCGTATCCGGAATTCTGCGGAGGCGCCTCTGCCTCACAGGAGCCGATCGGATTTACCAACTACAACTCGTTGCAGGCGACTTTCACCCACCGCGTTACCCAGGGCCTGATCTTTATGGCCTCCTACACCTACTCGAAGTTCCTCGACGATGCGGGCGGTCCCGAAGAGTGGGCCTCGGTCAGCAGCGGAGGCGCCAGTATCCGCAACTACTATGACTTGACTGCGGAGAAAACGGTCGACGGGACGGATGTCCCGCAGTCTCTCGCTATGAACTATGTGTACGAGTTGCCGGTTGGGAAAGGCAAGAAATTCGGCGGCGGCATGAACACAATAGAGGATGCGGTTGCGGGTGGCTGGCAAATCTCCGGACTTACCCATGTGCAGGCCGGATTCCCGCTGTCGATCGGCAATGCCAACGCCAATGCCGCAAGTCTTTGGGGCGGGAATCAGCATGCTAACATCGTGCCCGGAGCCGATTTCAAGAGCGGCACCTGCGGCAACGGCCAGGCCGTCGGAACGGGGATCTGCTGGTTCAACCCGGCGGCCTTTACGCAGGCGCCTGCATACCAATTCGGCGATGCGCCCCGTTACTTCTCCAATCTGCGGGCTCCCGGTTACGTCGACGAGGATCTGGGGATCCAAAAGTGGTTCAACCTCAAAGAGAAATTCCGCCTGCAGTTCACCGCACAGATGTTCAACGCGTTCAATCACACCAACTTCGATTCCCCCGATATCAACATCGGGGATAGCACGATGGGGCAGATCTCAAATACCCAGGGAGCGCGACAGGTGCAGTTGTCGCTTAAGCTGGTCCGATAGGTCACATGAATGCACTGCTTGAGGAGTGCGGGGCTCTGTGCCCTGATCGCCACAGTTTCAACCGTGGCTGCATGGGGCATCCAGACCGATAACAGTGCGACACTTCAATCCCTTCTCGGCGCCGCGCAGCAAGCAGCGGCGAGAAGGGACTTCTCGGCTGCCGCCGATTCCTACCGGAGAGCTATTGAGATAAGCCCTCAAGTGGCTGAGCTGTGGGCCAATCTCGGACTGATGTACCACGAGATGGGCAACTTCGACGAGGCGATCAAGAGCTTAACTGAAGCGGCCCGTCTCAACCCATCCTTGTACGTCCCCCAGTTGTTTTTGGGAATTGACAACCTCAAACTGAAACGCGCCGAAACGGCGGTGCCGTTTCTCGAGAAAGCCGAAAAGCTCAACCCTGCAGACCCGGAAGCTCCAATCGCATTGGGCCGCGCTTTTGCAATTGCCGGCAACGGCAACGGTTCAAGCGACGCATATTGGAGAGCTGTGAGCCTGGCTCCAGGCAAGGGGAATGCCTGGTTCGGGCTTGGCATGGCTTACCTGCAGCAAGTGGACTCCGATGCGCGGGTTCTGACAGGCACTTTCAAGGACTCCAAGTACAGCAGGTTGCGAGCCGGCGAGTTGCTCGCCGAACAGGGCAGCCTCATCCAGGCGGCTCGCGCCTACCAGGATGCGCTTTCGGGGCCGTTGCCCTTTCCTTGTTCCCACGCCGGTTACGGCATCGTGCTGTTGCGGGAAAAGTCGATCGCCGAGGCAAAGGCGGAATTTGATCGGGAATCAGGTTCCAATTCAGGATGCCCTTTGACGCGGCTTGGTTTTGCGATGCTGCATTTGGTACAGGACGACACCGGGAATGGATTGAAAGAACTGACGACTATCTGGAAGGCGGATGCGAGCTTTCTTCGCGAGAGCTTGCCATTGTTGCGCGACGGAATCACGACCGAACAGACCGAGAAGCTATTGC
>JBEKZR010000181.1:0-7290 GCA_049509715.1 Occallatibacter sp.
CCCGCGCCGGCCAACTCGCGGCATCTTCGCCCACCGAGTCCACAACCCGGTTCATCTGCTCGATGGAGGGCACGCGTGGCAAGTGTTTCGGCAGCCGCGGCGTGGCCACCAACGAGGCCGCATTCTGCTCCACGTGGCCGGTGCGCGCCAGCCATTTGAACCAGCTGCGAATCGCCGCCAGCGCCCGCGCCGCCGAGGCCTTGGAGAGCCCGCGGTCATACAGCGTGCCCAGATAGGCGCGGATGTGCGTGTGCTCAATGCGCTCCACGCCCTGGTCGTTGCCCCAGCGCTCGGCAACAAAGCCAGCAAAGCCGTGTAATTCGCGCTGGTAAGCGCGCAAGGTGTGCGCCGAGGCGCCGCGCTCGTTGGCCAGCACGCGCAGATAGTCGGCCACGAGCAAATCCAGCGGCCGGGCAATCGCGGGGGCGGCCGATGCGCTCATGTCGTCTCCTCTTTCGGATGAACGCGCGGAACAAGGCATAGCCCCCGATGGGAATCTCGATGCGCATCTCCAAGTGGCTCTGAAAACGCCTCAACCTCCGCGCCACGCCCCGCCGCCCGCGGGTGGTGCATCCGGTGCACGGCCTTCAGCCGGCCCAGCGCCAGATGCGTGTAGACCTGAGTGGTGGAAATGTCGGCGTGGCCCAGAATCAGCTGCACGCTGCGTAGGTCCGCGCCGTGCTCCACCATGTGTGTGGCGCAACTGTGGCGCAGCCGGTGCGGGCTGGCGGCGCCGTTCGCCATCTTCACCACGTGCCAGACCCATTGGCGGGTTAGCGGCATGCCGCGCAAGGAAAGAAACAGGCGGGTAGCATCCTGTCGCGCCGCATTGGCCTTGCGCGCCGAGCTTATGCGCGCCAGGTGCGGCCTGCCTTCCCGCAGATACTCCTCCAAAGCAAGAACTGCGGTACGCCCCAGCGGCACGATGCGTTCCTTGTCGCCCTTGCCGCGCACCTGCACGCGTCCCGCGTCCAGCGCCAGGTCGCCCGTGGAGAGCGCCGTAACCTCAGAGACCCGCAGCCCGCCCGCGTAGAGAAGCTCCAGAATCGCGCGGTCGCGCAGTGCCCTGCCCCGCGCCTGCGGATGCGATGCGGCTATGCCGGCTCGCTCCAGCATCTCCACCACCTCCGGCTCGGCCAGCGACTTGGGCAGCACCTTCCACGCTTTGGGCGATTCGATATTCACGGTAGGATCGTGGTGAATGCGGCGGTCCAGCAGCAGCCATTTGTAGAAGCCCCGCAGGCAGCTCAGCTTGCGCGCCGACGAGCGCGAGTCGATGCCGTGGCTGCGCAGATGCTCAAGAAAGGCCGCCACATCCTGCTGCGCCGCCGTCAACAGTATGCCGTGGCGGCCCTCGATGAACTCGGCAAACGTCTTCAAGTCGCTGTCATAGGCCTCGCAGGTGAGCGGGCGCAGCCCCTTCTCCACGCGCAGATACGCCTGGTAGTCCTTCAGGAGAGGAAGATTGCGCCCTATATCCACACTCCCGATTATCGGCGCTTGAACCCATCTCCACCGGCCGCGAACAGGCAACCGTACCTCGTTCATCAAGGTATCTACTTCATTACCCCGCGCCGGGAACCTATCCGCTGGATTGCTCCATTGGGCTTTCTTCAAACCTTCACGTGCAAAGCGGCCCCGTTTGAGAGAGAATAGAGTTGGAAGAATTCTCGATCAGGATTGAGGTGCGCTTGACACCTGCGCAGATAGAAATCCCCAAGTGGACCGCCCGGGAGTTCGAACGGCTGGTTCTCGATAGCAGTCCAAAAGTTGCGGTCTTCGATTGTGATGGAACGCTGTGGGGCGGCGACGCCGGCTATGGCTTCATGGCCTGGTCCCTCGAACAGGGCCTGGTTTCGCGCTCCACCAGCGACTGGATCGATACCCGTTACCGGGCCTACCAAGCCGGCCAGGTGAGCGAACTGGAAATCTGCGGCGAGATGGTGCAGATTTACGCCGGCCTCCGCGAGCAGGAGTTGTGGGCCGCCGCCGCCCAGTATGTTGGGGAGTTTGTGCGCCCCCGCGTATTTCCTGAAATGGCCTCGCTCCTTGCCACTCTGCGCCAGGCCGGCGTCGAGCTTTGGGCCGTCAGCTCCACCAACAAGTGGGTGGTCGTCGAAGGCGTGCGCGACTTTCAAATTCCAGAGGAGCGCGTACTGGCCGCCGAGGTGCGTGTCGCCGACGGCCTCATCTCCAGCGAAATTGTGGACGTGCCCACCGACGAGGGCAAAGCCGCCACGCTCGCCCGGGTGGGGCTGGCGCCTCCCGATGCGGCCTTCGGCAACTCCATCCACGACCTGGCCTTACTTGAGATTGCGCGCCATCCCTTCCCGGTCAATCCGTCTCCTGCCCTGCTTGCGGCGGCGGCAAAGAACGGCTGGGGCTACTTCCGGCCCCAGGCCGCCGAGGGCGTCGAAGCGGCGGTCGCCGGAGAATAAAGCAAGGCCTGAGGGGTAACTCCTTCAGGCGCGCTTCCGAACGGCTTTTTCATCGCAACGGAGCACGCGAATCCATTCCAGCTCTGCACCCCTTTTGGTGCGTTTACACTAAAGAGGTGGAAGAAGCCCAGCCGAATTCCAATGCTCGCCCTGCCGGTCCCGCCCTACGCTTCGTGGCGGCGGCCCTGATCGTGCGCGGCGGCGAAGTCCTCATCTGTCAACGCCGTCCGGGGCAGCCGATGGCCTTGCTATGGGAGTTTCCCGGAGGCAAGATCGAGGCCGGCGAGAGCCCCGAGCAGGCGCTGGCCCGCGAGCTGGAGGAGGAACTCGGCATTCGCGCCGTCATCGGCCCCCTCGTCACCCGCATCCGCCACAACTACCGTCATGGCGGCGCCGTCGACCTGCAATTCTTTGCCGTCCACGAGTTCGCCGGGGACCTCGATAACCGCATCTTCCAGCAGATGCGCTGGGTCAAGCTCGAAGACCTGCCCAGCTACGATTTCCTGGCCGCCGACCGGGAACTGATCCGCGATCTGGCCGCCGGCAAGCTGCTGTAGGTTGGCATCCTGAAAGGGCTCGAAAAGGCCGCTTTTTGCGCAAAACCCTACCAAGAACCGCGATTTCCCGCGGTCAAGGTTTACCATTGAGACAGCAGGACGGCCTTTGCGTTTAGACGATAAGTCTCTGATTCCGCACCTCTTGCGCTTTTTGCCGGAGCGAAGATGCGGCAAAGAAAATGGGCATTTTAGGGGGGAGGGGGTACGGGTACGGACCGGTCACATCCCTGACAGATTGGACATTGGCCAGGGGCCAGGGGCCGGTAAAGCCTCGCTCCGCCGAATATTTCTATTGTGCGCCGGCGGAGGGTTATTTTCGGCAACCACCTGCGGTGGGGCAGACGCCTTCGGCATTGCTAGCCTGGGTTCGTGGTATCCCAGGTCGGAAAATCCGGACCTGTGGCACCCGGCGTAGACGTTAAACTCGATGCAAGGACTGTTGCAATGAGAAAATCATCCCAAGCGAAGCGCCTTAAAATCACGGAGATTACCCGTCGAGCAATTATCGACCGGATGTTTTTGGATTCAAGCGAGCCTTTTTATGGGAAATCCGATCTCATTTCTTTCCTAAAGCGGACATGGCCGCTCTCGCAAATGCCATCAACGGATTCTCGCTTCAAAGATGCCGAAGGCGATATTTGGCAGCACTCAATCAACAACGATGATTGGACAGATTCAGAGTTGTTGTGGAATCGGCTGAAAATCGGAGAAATACCCGACGAACAATTCGCACGGTTCTTGGAAGCGCGTGTGCATCCGCTCATTTGTCCCGATCGTGAACGTCTCGAATACTTAGTATTGAGTTTCAACGAAGAACTTAAGAATGATCGCTTCGTAATGCATAGGGTCTCCGAAATATCCGGACGACCAATCTATAAGGTAGTGTCTATGGACCGTATCGACGGTATGGGAAACGCTTACGAAGTGGTACTATCATTTGCCGGTGAAGATCGGCCATACGTTGACCTCGTTGCTGAAATACTCCGCAAAAATGACATTGAACTTTTCTATGACAACTACGAAGAGGTCTCACTGTGGGGCAAGAACCTGACGGAGCATCTCCACAAGGTATACAGCAGTTCGGCGCGATATTGCGTGATGTTTATCTCAAAGTTTTACGCCGAAAAGGTCTGGCCAACGCATGAACGTCGGAGTGCGTTTGAAAAGGCTATCAGTTCTAAAGAGGAATATATTCTCCCGGCCCGATTCGACGATACCGAAATCCCTGGCTTGCACAAAGATATTAGCTACATCGATCTTCGCAAGAAGACTCCTAAGCAATTCGCTGAAATGATCATCCAGAAGCTCGGAAGGAGTTTCGAAGAGGAGGAGGAAGAGACTCCTAGTGCCGAAATCAACGATGACGATATACCGTTCTAGGCTACCCGTTGTACTTGCTTCCCGTGGCAGAAAAGAGGCAAAGGCCCGGGCCTAAAGGCCTCGCAAATTATCCGCATGATTCAGGAGCCTTAAGGCTCCTGCTCCCTCCGGCACGAAGGAGAGTCCCGCTGGACAGCCTGCCCCGAGCTTGCCGAATGGGTGCAGTCCTCAATGTCCCGGCATCATTCCCCACAGCATCACCAGCGTCATGCCGATCACGATGATGCTGGTACCCCACGCAATCACATTCCACATCCGGGAGTTCCTGTGCTCGCCCATCAGGTCCTGGCGGTTGATGAGCATGAGCATCAGAATGATGACCACAGGAAGCAGAACGCCGTTCAGCACCTGGGAGAGGATGGCCACGTTGATCAGTTGCGCGTCGGGCAGCAGCAGCACGGTCAGCGCGCCGCCCGCGATGAGCAGCGTGTAGAGCCAATAAAAGAACGGCGCCTCCTTGAAGTTCTTGTCTACGCCGGACGGGACGCCCAGGCCCTCGCAGACCGTATAGGCGGTCGAGATGGGCAGAATGGAGGCCGCGAAGATCGATGCGTTGAAGAGCCCGAAGGCGAAGAGCAGAAAGGCATAGTCGCCAGCCAGGGGGCGCATCGCCTCGGCCGCGTCCGCAGCCACCTGGATGGCCCCCATGCCATGCACGTAGAGCGTGGCCGCGCAGGCCACGATGATGAACCACGCCACGATGTCGGTGAAGAGGCTGCCCACGATCACGTCCAGCCGCGAGGCCGCGTAATCCTTCACGCGAATGCCCTTTTCGACGACGGAGGACTGAAGATAGAACTGCATCCATGGGGCGATGGTGGTGCCGACCACGCCGATGGCCATGTACATGTAGGCCTTGTCGCTCCAGACCGAGCGGGCGGGCAACTTGACGGTGGCCAGAATCGCATCGTGCCAACTGGGCTGCGAGAGCACCCCGGCAAAGATGTAGCAGATATAGACCAGCGAAGCGACGATGAAGATCTTTTCCGTGCTTTTGTAGCTGCCCCGCACCACCATGGTCCAGACCACCGCCGCGCACAGCGGCACGGAGATGAACTTGGTGACGTGGAACAGGTGCATCGACCCGGCGATGCCGATGAATTCCGTGACCACGTTGGTGTAGTTGACCACCACCAGCAGCACCATCAGCACAAAGGTGAGCCGCAGGCCGAACTCCTCCCGGATCAGGTCGCTCAAACCCTTGCCGGTGACCACGCCCATGCGGGCGCACATCTCCTGCACCACGATCAGCGCAATGGTGATGGGAATGATGGTCCACAGCAGGGTGTAGCCGTACTGCGCGCCGGCCTGCGAGTAGGTGAGGATGCCGCCGGAGTCGTTGTCAACATTGGCGGTAATGAATCCGGGGCCGAGAACGGCCAGAAACAGCAGTATCCGGATTCGCCAACGCTTCCACATGCCCGCGGGTTCCTATGGGGGATTCATTTACGGTTTCCTTCCTGACCATAACAGGCCAGGCGCGGGCGCGCGAAGCCTGGCGTCCGTGACCCCGCGAAGAAATCTCCAGGAGGGGGGTTGACAGGGCTGGATTACCGTGGTACTTTGGTACACATGTACCAAGGAGGCTCCCGTGTCGCAAGAGCGGCAAAATCGCGAACCTGTCGTAGTTGAGCGCGTCCAGACCGGCGTCCGGATGGAAAAGCGCTTGTTGAAGGTGCTCAAGGCCGTCGCCGAGCTGAAGGAGATCACCCTCGGCGACCTGTTGGAAGGAATCGTCTTGCACGCCTTCGAAGGCAAACCCGTTCCCTTCTCCGCGCAAACGCTGAAGGAAATCGAGCAGTTCAAGTCCATCTACGGCATGACTCTGAAGGCCGCAGACAGCCACAACCTGAAGGAGCGGAAGAGATGAATAACGTCATTGCCTTGCTTGCCGCAGCAGGATTGGCCGCGCCTGCGCTTGCCCAAACCGCTTCCATGCCACCGGAAGCACTGGCGCGCGTCCGCACCAACTTCGAGCTTATTGTCCACGCGCCATACGCCGTGGCGGCGCCGTTATTTGGAGCCAACGGCGAACGCGCGTGGGCGGGCGTAGAGTGGGATCCAAAATTCATCCATCCGCAACCGCCTAGCGACGTGGAGGGCGCGGTGTTCACGGTGAGCGATGGGCCGTTGACGAAGGTATGGGTCACCACTCGTTTCGATCTGGAGGCGCGGCGCATTCAGTATGTTTATTTCCTGCCGGGGTTGCTGGTGACCATCATTGATGTGCGCTTCAAGCTCATCGACGCCGGAACGACCCAGGTGAATGTGGTTTACACACGCACCGCGCTCACGCCGCAGGGCAATGAGAGTGTGGCCAGGATGAGCGAAGACGACAGAAAAGCCGGTCATGAGTGGCAGAAGGCCATCGACAATTATCTAGCCAAGTGAAAGCCGGCCATCGACTTTGCGGTCGATGGCCGGATTGATTGAGAGGTTTTAATGTTGGCGGGCGCATCTACGCCCGCTCAGACAGGATTTTCCGTTTCAGGCTAGGCGCTGGCCAAAACCGGCTCGGCGGTGACGGCGCACGCGCTCATTCAGATTCTATTTCGCGAGCGGGTAGTGTCTGACCTTGCCCGCAGAATGCGTATCTCTTAGCCGCCAGGTTTGATGGAGACATTCGTTCAGGCGTAAGTGGGTTTACTTTCGGCATGAAAGTCCGAAGATTGACCTGCTGGTAAATGGCAAAGGCTTTTGGGAGAACGAGGAAGATAAAGAGGAACGCCAAAATCCCAATTAGGACACTACCCGAAAACTCTGAACCCGCTTCTTCGGCCCTGTATCCCATGACTGCGCCGGCGGGTGGGAACCGTAGCTCTAGAAAGTGAAGGCCAGGCCGCCCTGGATGCCGCGCTGTTCCTGGGCGAAGACCAGCAGTGAGCCGTCGCTCATGAAGTAGGGCCGGTAGCCTT
>JBEKZR010000182.1:0-7255 GCA_049509715.1 Occallatibacter sp.
TCAATCGATATGGGAGCGATCATAGTTGTGGTATTCCTGGGCGTGTTCGCGTTCGTCGCTCTGGTGATGATCGCCAGCGGGAGCGGCGCCGCAGAGCAGGCCAAACATGTTCTCGCTTCGCTAGACTCGGCCCTGGCCACCGAAAGCGCGGAATCGCGCGAGCAAATCCTCAATCTGCGCAAGAGCGAGCCGTTCAGCGCCATCCCCTGGCTCAATCAAAGGCTGCTGAAGCTCCAACTGGGGCCGCTGCTGCACAACCTGCTGAGTCAGGCTAATCTCAAGTGGACCGCGGGAGGCCTGCTTACCATGTCCGCGGCCGGCTTTATATTCCCGGCCTATCTAGTTTACTGGTACTTTGGCGGATCCATAATCTGGGCTTTTCTTGCCGGGGCGCTGCTGGGCTTCGCGCCTTTCGGCTGGGCGATCCTTAAGCGAAGTAGACGCTTCAACAAGTTTCAGGAGGGGTTGCCGGAAGCGCTCGATCTGATGGTAAGCGCCCTTCGCGCCGGGCATAGTCTCGCCGCGGCGATGGGTTTAGTGGCTCGTGAGTGCCCCGACCCGGTCGGCCCCGAATTCAAGGCATGTTTCGAGGAGCAGAATTACGGCCTTGAACTGAAGACGGCCATCGACAACATGGTCAACCGCGTTCCGCTGCAGGATCTCAGAATTGTCTCCACCGCGATCATGATCCAAAAAGAGAGCGGGGGAAACCTTGCCGAGGTGCTCGACAAGACCTCTCATGTAATCCGGGAGCGGTTCCGGCTGAAGCGGCAGATAGGGGTTCACACAGCGCAGGGAAGGCTTACAGGGTGGATTCTTACCCTTCTCCCTGTCGTTCTGGGATTGGCTCTATACTTCGTCAACCCCGCGATGATGAGCGTTTTGTGGACGGATCCGCTCGGCGTCAAGCTTCTCTGGACGTCTAGCATCATGATCGTGGTTGGCGGTTTGATCATTCGCAAGATTGTCAACATAGATATTTGAAGGGGGCTTATGGGATTTGCGATTTCTGTTTTTTTAATCGTTTTTCTGTTGATCGCGAGCGGTGGACTGCTGCTGTTCTATCGTGAAACGATGCTTCAGCGGATCACCGAGGTGATCAACCCGCAACCCAAGCCGAAGACCCTGTTGAGCACCATCCAAGAGACAGGGCTTTCCATTAGCGGCGTGGTGGAACACTTCGAGAATATCCTGCCGAAAAGCCAGGCGGAAATTTCCGTGGTTAAGCAGCGCCTCATCCGCGCCGGCTATCGCCAGGAAAATGCGATCAAGATTTTCTATGGCTCCAAGGTATTGGTTCCCCTGCTGCTCTGCATGGTGGTTCTGGTCAGCGGACTGGGGAGCCTGGGCGGTATTTTCTTGTATATCGCAGCCCTGGGCCTGGGATTTCTAACGCCGGATTTCTGGTTGGGAAGGCGGATTACCACCCGTCAACACCGTATCCGGCGCGGCCTTCCGGATGTGCTTGATCTTCTTATCATTTGCATCGAGGCTGGCCTGAGCCTGGACCAGGCGACGGCACGCAGCGCAGAAGAATTGAGAAAAGCGCAGCCAGAGTTGAGCGATGAATTGACCGTCGTCGTGCTGGAGCAACGCGCCGGACGGCCTCGTTCCGATACCTGGAAACATCTGGCGGACCGCACCGGCGTGGATGCCGTGCGCAATCTCGTTTCCATGCTGGTTCAATCGGAACAATTTGGAACCAGCATCGCCAAGACATTGCGCGTTCATTCCGACACCCTCAGGACCCAGCGCGTGCAGCACGTGGAGGAGATGGCGGCGAAGAGCACTATCAAGCTGATCTTCCCGCTTGTTCTTTTCATCTTTCCCGCGCTATTCGTGGTTCTTATGGGTCCTGCGGTCATCATAATCCTTCAATCGTTCAAAACCTCGTTTGGTGGGCATTAAAGGAAGGAGGAGTCGATATGGACAGTACCACGATGATCCGGGTTATCTGCGCGGTGTTCTTTGTTGTCGTCTTGATGGTCTTGATTCAGCGTCGCCGCACCCGGGTCAAGTAGCACGGATTGCACGGATGGCCAGGCGGCGCCTACATGGTGTTTGGATTGGTAACACATCAAGCAGGCAGTTGAGAGAAAGGGGAGTTGTTATGGGCAGTGTCACGATTATCCAGGTTGTCTGCGGCGTACTCTTTGTCGTCGTCCTGATCGTTCTGATTCAGCGCCGCCGCACACGGGTCAAGTAGCACGGGCTTCACAGGTGAGCTAGTGGCGTCGGGCAACTGGACGAACTCCGCTGGCCAACTCGATATTCCTGCTGGCTGGGCACCTCGCCACTGAGATGATGACCGTCTCTGTGTCCTGTTGCTGCGGCGGGAGAGGAGGTGTGTACTCTTGCGTGGTTCTCTGCTTTAGCGCCTCGTTCGCGCTCAGGCCAAGCAGTTCGTGTTCGCGACCCGGCTATTGCAGAGAAAGGACCTTGAATTGCTGAGAAAAGACCTTGAAGGGGCTTGAATGGATACGTCCGGCAGAAGAGGTTGAGTAAACAATGGGGACTCTGGGACAACACCCGATTACCAAGTACTCGTCGAGGGCGGGAGGTTACATGGAAACACAGAAACTTTGCGCATACAACCAAACTCGCGAGTGCTTTCTCGGCCTGGAGGTCTCTGCCGTCGATATCCCGTATACGAACCTCAAGGAGCTGATTGCGGGGCTCGCACTCCAGTCCGGGGAGGGCCTCTGGATATCGCCGTTCAGAGGGATCCCCGATTCGGGCGTGTTTACCCCGCTCGATTTGGTCTATCTGGACGAAGAATGCCGAGTTATCGATGTCGTCGAGTCTTTTCCGACATTTCGCGTCACCCCTTTGAGTCCGCAGGCCGCAAGCGTCCTGGCGCTGCCAACTCACTCGATCTATTCGTCGCAGACCCAACCGGGCGATCAGCTGATGCTGTGCGCGGCCGAGGAGATGGAACGCCGCCTGGAGGGGTTTTCCGGCGCCGGCATTGCAGGCACTGTGCAAAGCGCCGTTCTCTTGCGGGAGCAGCCGCTTTGGAGCGGCGGTCCCGGCCTGCTGCAATTGAAGGAGCGCCCCAATACTGATGATGAAGACGAGGATCAAGAGGAAATCCCAGAAACCGAGCAGACACATGAGATGGACCTGGTCGAGCCGGGGACGAAGGAATTCAGGCCGCCGAAGAATTGGTTGGAGCGCTGGTGGTCTCCGGATCCGAGGAAGGCGCCACGGGTGCCGGCGCCCGGCCTGGCTGCTTATTACTGGACCGGCACCGTAGCGGATGCGCGCGATGTCAAGGACATCAGTTCGACGGGATTGTACGTGGTGACCGAGGAACGTTGGTACCCCGGCACCCTGATCCTGATGACACTACAAAGGACGGACGACGGGGAAGAGAGCACAGAACATGCAATCTCAGTACATTCGAGGGCCGTCCGGTGGGGCAAGGATGGCGTGGGCCTGCAGTTTGTCCTGAGGAATTCCGAGCCTCCAGACCCAAAGAAGGGCCCCCCGATTAACGCGGTAAGCAAAAAGGAGCTGGAAAAATTCTTGCAGCAGCTCCAGAGGGGCAGAAGCTAGGCGCTTCTTGGTTGCGCCTTGCAAATTTGTATGTCTTTTGCTATTATAATCGGCGACTGTTGAGCCGCGATTTAACGGTCAACAGAGCCGGGAGGGGGGACGATGAAAAACCCAAACGGATCAGGCGGACAAGCCATGGCGCTCATGCCCGGCATGAGGCGGGCCGCGGCGTCAAAGAATGAACATGCAGAGGCCCGGTTCCCCGGTGGCCGGGTTCGAGCCCGCCTTTGCAGCGGCAGCGAGGGACAAGCAATCGTTGAGTTCGCCCTGGTTATGCCGGTGCTGCTCATGCTTTTAACGGCGATATTCATGTTCTCGATTGCCACGTACAACGCCATATCGCTGCAAACAGCCGTGGGCCAGGGCGTACAGGTTATGGCGACGGGCCAGAATATCGTTGATGACCCTTGTGGCAATGCTACAACTGTTATAGACACTGCAACGACGCTCAATTCGAGTTTGATAACGATCAAGTTCTATGCGAACGGCAGCCTCGTGACGGCGGGGGCCGGGGGCTCCTGCGCGGGCCTTACGACGGGGACCGAAGTTACGGTGACAGCCACCTACCCATGCAGCTTGGCAATCTACAATTTCGCGAGAAGTTGTCAACTTACCGCGAGTGAATCGGAGCCAGTTCCATAACCCGTTCAGCGAGGCAAATTCCATGAAAACGATCCGTGCATCTTTTTTCCAGAGGCTCATCAGCGAGGAGCTGGGGCAGACAATGTATGTCCTAGCATTCGGAATCATGTCCCTGTTGGGGATAGGCGGGATGGCGATCGACGTAGGTCACGCCTATCTGGTCCGCAATGAACTCCAATCCGCTGCCAATGCGGCGGTATTGGCGTCCGTGGACGAGCTGTACCTGAGCTCCACGACCAGCTACGCGAGCGCGCCTTCGCCTGATGTTATAAACGCCGCGCATCTGTACGACGCTTCGCCAGCAGGTACTTCGCAACCAGATGGTAGTACGCAAGCAGTAACGGGACGCAACTACAACCCGAACATGGGAACCGTTTTTACGACAGTGACGACGCCCTGCCTCGGCACGCAGTTGGTAGGAGTGTCATCGTGTGGCGCTTCGAATTGGAACAATGAAGCAAACGCCGTGCGAGTGAAGGAGACGGCCGCGGTGCCGACGACTTTGATGCAGCTCTTCGGCGTCCATACACTGACGGTGGGGGCAATCGCGACCGCACTCCCGAAGGGGCAAACGCAACCGTACAATATTGCGATCATTCTGGACGCAACGCTGTCGATGGGCAATACCGACCCAAACTGCTCCGGAAGCACGGAGGAACAGTGCGCGCTGAAAGCCGTTGAGAGCATGCTGGCTAAGATCTATCCCTGCATCAACACACCGAGTTGCACCGCCAGCAGCAGCACCGCGGTTGCGGCTGATCGCGTGAGCATATTCTCCTTTCCGAATGTGTCAACGACCACGGTAGGGTATGACGAAACCTGCGGAGGCACCCCCACGTTTATGCCTTATACCTTGCCCAAAATACC
Source organism: Occallatibacter sp. (assembly GCA_049509715.1). Lineage (GTDB taxonomy): Bacteria > Acidobacteriota > Terriglobia > Terriglobales > Acidobacteriaceae > Telmatobacter. The sequence goes on from JBEKZR010000182.1 coordinate 5,068, forward strand.
GGCGACTTATAATCCAGTAGCCAGTGACCCGTCCATACTCGGCTACCAGCCGATCTCGTATAACGGTGGCACGACATACGCGACCTACCAGGTCACACCACCCCCCACAACACCCAGCACCAGCAGCGATCCGGATGTAAATGGTTTCTCGAGCGATTGGTACCCCGGTTCGGGGGGAAAAGTGATGAACCCCAATTCCTATCTTGTGAAGGTCGTGGGGAACACCAGTACCAGCGGCACTGTTACCGCAGGTTGCCTGACGCCCCCGAATTATCCTGCTACCTCCGGCAGCGAAGGTGAAACCTACTTTGCCAGCTCAATCTATGCGGCGCAGGCGGCGCTCCAGGCCGAGAAGTACCTGGCGGATCCTCTTATCGCGGCTGTTCGTCCTGGGATAACCTCGACCAACGTGATCATCTTCGTCAGTGATGGTCAGGCGAATGCTTATTATGCCACTACGGATGGCAGGTTCCCATTAGCGGGAAGCACTGCCAGCACCAAGAATTCCGCCGGCGTAGGCGGGTATTCGGTTAACAACACCCCGACGACGACCTATTCCTCAACGGCCAAGAATATGTATAGCAGCACTAATGGCACATGGGGAACCTATCCAGACGCCAACGATGATTGCCAGCAGGCGATAGCGGCGGCCCAGTATGCGCATAATCAGGGGACAGAGGTCATCGGGGTTGCCTACGGCTCGGAGACGAATGGATGTCTGCTTGGCGCTCCGACCGCTTATCCAGGTACGGACAGCACCAGCGTGAGTGCCCCTATTACCGGTACTGCCGCTCAGGTCCCGATCACCGCGCCTCCGACGATGCTCGTTCCCTGCGTGACGATTGAGGATATCGCCGATTCCTGGAGTGACTTCTACGCTGAAACCTCAAGCACCGGCTGCGCGAGCACGCTGACAAACCCGATGGGCGGCTTAGCCAAAATATTCAGCCAAATCGCGGGAAAACTGGGGCCTACTCCGCGGTTGATTCCCAACGGCGTGAGTTAGCCGGCTGAAGGAGAATCAAGTTCCGCTTCCCGGCGAGTCCGCCCATTGGACTCGCCGGGATGTTTTTTATTCGTCCTCTGCCGGAATAATCAGCAGCACTTCCACCTTGACATTTTGGCCATTCTGGGTGGCGGGCCTGAATTGCCACTGCGCGAGCGCGTCGAGGACGAACTTGGCCTGCGGGAAATCCGGGGGGAAGACGATGGCCAGCGCCTCGAAGCGGCCGGCCTGATTGACGAAGCCGTGAACCATGAGGGCATCGGCGTTCCATTCGCCGGGATCAAGATTGGGACGCACGATGTTAAAGGGCCAGGGCGCGTCCAGGCGAGCGTTGGCGCCCGCCTCCTCGGCATCTGCGGAGCGGGGGACAGAGTACTGGAAAATCCAGCTCTTGGCCAGGCCCAGGTGCAGATAAACGGTGTAGGCCATCCTGCCACTCCATAAGCCGGCCGTCTCCGGATACTTGTCTTCCAGCGAGGCGCCCACCACAACCGACCCGAACTGGCCGTCTTTGGCCAGCGTAATATGGGCGGTCGAAGGCCGGTCGCCGGAACCAGAACCGGAACCGGAGCCGGCATCAGCCTTCTGGGCAGGGCCGGCGTTGGCTCCACCACCGCTCCGCTCGCCAGCGCCGCCGCTGGAGGCCGGCTGGTCTTTCGTAACGCCCGCGGCCTGTCCCGCTCCCGATCCGCCGGTCTTACCGGCCGCATTGCTGTTCCCCGGCTGCGAAGTGTCCTTTCCCTGTCCCTGCGTCAGCGCCCCCGGTGAATCCGAGGCCCCCGAGGTGTTTGCGGGCGGCAGAATGACCCTTCCCGTGGTCATGCGAAGGTCAGAGAGCGACAAGACGGCGGTAGGAGTTGGCTGCGCGGACGACACCGAGGTGGTTTGGGGAACCTTCTGCGGCAAATCAGGCCCGTGAACCACCACCGGCGAGGTGGTGCTGGGGAGAACCGGCATTTTCTGCTTGGACAGGCCGGTGGCAGAGATGCGAACGTCAGCCAACCTGGATTCCCGATTGGGCGCCTCGAACCTGGGCAGCACGGCGGCGGCCATGGGTGTTGCCGGCGGGGGCGGAACGATGGCTTTGGGCGGGGTCTTCTCCGGCTGCCAAATCACGATGGTCGGGACCGGGATTTCCTGGGCGAGCTTCAAATCGGACTGAACCTTGGGCTGCACCAGCGT
>JBEKZR010000183.1:0-7253 GCA_049509715.1 Occallatibacter sp.
GCAATGTTTACGCCACCATCATCCCCAGCGTCGCCGTGCCGCTCTCCCTGGTGGGCACCTTCGGCGCCATGTATGCGCTGGGCTATAGCCTGGATAATCTTTCGCTGATGGCGCTCACTATCTCCACGGGCTTTGTGGTGGATGACGCGATCGTCATGATCGAGAATATCTCCCGCTATATCGAGGCCGGAGATCCGCCTCTCCAGGCCGCGCTGAACGGCGCGGAGCAGATCGGCTTCACCATCATCTCTCTCACTGTCTCCCTCATCGCTGTGCTTATTCCGCTGTTCTTCATGGGCGGCGTCATCGGCCGTCTCTTCCGCGAATTCGCGGTTACCCTGGCCGTCACCATCGTGCTGTCCGCCGTAGTTTCCCTGACGCTGACGCCCATGATGTGTTCGCGGATTCTGCGCCACACCCCCGAGGAACAACAGGGACGGTTCTTCAGGGCATCGGGGCGCGTCTTCGAGAACATCATCGCGTTTTACGGCCGCACGCTCAAGTTTGTCCTGGAGTACCAGACCATCACGCTGCTGGTAGCCGCGGCTACGCTCGTGCTGACCGTTGTCCTCTACATCGTTATCCCCAAGGGATTCTTCCCCACGCAGGATGCGGGCGTCATTCAGGGCATCTCGCAGGCGCCGGCCAGCATTTCCTTCGCGGCCATGGCGCAGAAGCAGCAGCAACTGGCCGGCGTCGTCCTTCAGGATCCGGCGGTGGAGAGCTTGTCTTCCTTTATCGGAGCGGATGGGACCAACACGACTCTGAACAGCGGACGCATGTCCATCAATCTGAAGCCTGTGGAGGAGCGCAAGCTGAGCGCCTCGGACGTGATTCGCAGGCTGCAGACGAGCCTCAAGCAGGTAGATGGCGTGGAGCTGTTCATGGAACCGGTGCAGAACATTACGGTGGACGACCGCGTGAGCCGCACACAGTACCAGTACACGCTGGAGGATCCCGACCCGAACGAGTTGAATTCGTGGACCGGCCAGCTGGTCGGCAAGATGAAGCAATTGCCTCAGCTCGCCGATGTGGCGACCGACCAGCAGACCGGGGGCCTGGCGGTATCGCTGGTCATCGATCGCGTAACCGCATCGCGGCTTGGCATCGCGCCGTCCACCATCGACAACACTCTTTATGACGCGTATGGCCAGCGCCAGATCAACACCATGTACACGCAGTTGAACCAGTATCACGTGATTCTGGAAACGACTCCAAGCACCCAGCAAAGCCCCGTCAAACTCCAGGATCTGTATATCCAGAGCAATGCATCTTCAGGGGGTTCGGGCCCAGGCGCTTCATCGACCTATGCGTCCTCGGGGTCATCATCCGCGGGCTCGAATGCGATCACGAGCGGGGTGGCCTACACTCCATCATCGGCGGTGCTCACCCCGCCCGCGAATGCCATCACATCCGGCGTGGGCTCCAGCGGCAACGGTTACAATGCCAACGCAACCACCAGTTCCACGCTCTCCAATGCCGTTCCCCTCCGCGCGTTCACTCGCATCGAGAGAGCGACCGAGCCGCTCTCGATCAATCACCAGGGCCAGTTTCCGGCCGTGACCGTGTCGTTCAATCTGGCCCCCAATCACGCGCTGGGAGACGCAATCACGGCCATCAATAAAATTCAGAAGGACCTGAACATGCCGGCCAGCTTACAGTATGGGTTCCAGGGAACCGCGGCTGCATTCGAGGGTTCGCTCTCCAATGAAAGCCTGCTGATTCTGGCCGCGCTGGCCGCGGTCTATATCGTGCTCGGCATTCTTTACGAGAGTTTCATTCACCCCATCACCATTCTCTCCACGCTGCCCTCGGCGGGCGTGGGCGCGTTGTTGGCGCTGGTTCTTTTCCGGCAGGACCTCAACGTGGTCGCCATCATCGGCATCATCCTGCTGATCGGCATTGTGAACAAAAACGGCATCATCATGATCGACTTCGCTTTGGAGGGCGAGCGCGAGCGCGGGATGAATGCCCGCGATGCGATTTTCGAGGCCTGCCAACTGCGCTTTCGCCCCATCATGATGACGACCATGGCAGCGCTGTTCGCGGGCATTCCACTGGCGGTGGGTTCGGGCATGGGTTCGGAGTTGAGGCGTCCACTGGGCATCGCCATGGTTGGCGGGCTGCTGCTTAGCCAGATACTCACGCTTTACACCACGCCTGTCATCTACATCTTTATCGATCGCATCGGCCATCGCATATTCGGTTCGCCGAAAAACACAGAAAGCGACAGTGAGCCACAAGCGGCGGAGGGGACATGAATATCTCCGCCCCATTCATCCGGCGGCCCGTAGCCACTACTCTGCTGACGGCGGGCGTCACGCTTGCCGGCGCCATCGCCTTTAAAGTTCTGCCTGTTTCTCCTTTGCCACAAGTCGATTTCCCGACGATCTCGGTTTCGGCCGGCTTGCCCGGCGGAAGTCCGGAGATCATGGCGTCTTCCATTGCAACTCCCCTGGAGCGCGAGTTCGGCCACATCGCCGGCGTGACCGAAATGACATCGACGAGTTCGCTTGGCGGCACCTCGATCACCCTGCAGTTCGATTTGAGCCGCAACATCGACGGCGCGGCGAGAGACGTGGAGGCGGCCATCAACGCCGCCCGCACCTACCTGCCGGCAAACCTGCCCGCCAACCCGACCTATCGCAAGGTGAATCCAGCGGATTCACCGATCATGATTCTGGGGCTGACCTCGGATAAATACGACAAGCCGACGCTCTATGACCAGGCGTCTTCGGTGGTGGCGCAGAAGCTCTCGCAGATTCAGGGTGTCGGACAGGTGTCGGTGGGCGGAGGCGCAGGTCCTTCGGTGCGCGTGGAAGTGAATCCCACGCTGCTCAACAGCTACGGACTCACAATGCAGAATATCCAGGCCGTGCTGAGCCAGCAAAACGTTCACGAGCCGGTAGGCCAGATCTCGGACGGAATCACGACCGCGGATATTGTCGTCAACGATCAGATGCGCCAGGCGGATCAATACAAGCCGCTCATCATCGGTTACCACAATGGCGCCGCGGTCAGGCTGGCTGACGTGGCCGACGTCTCCAACGCCGCGCAGAACATCCGCGCGGCAGGCTACCTGAACGGCATACCCTCGATCACGGTCATCATATTTCGCCAACCGGGCGCCAACATTATCGAAACCGTCGATCGAATTCAAAGCGAGCTGCCATCGATCGAAGCCTCCATTCCGCAAGGCATCAAGACCACCATCGTTCTTGACCGCACCACGACCATCCGCGCGTCGGTCACCGACGTGGAGCGCACTCTCGCGCTCTCGGTCATACTGGTGATTCTTGTTGTCTTCGTCTTCCTGCGCAGCTGGCGCGCCGTACTCATTCCCACGGTCGCCGTTCCCGCCTCGCTCATCGGCACCTTCGCGGTCATGTACCTGCTGGACTTCAGCATCGACAATCTCTCGCTCATGGCATTGACGATCTCGACGGGTTTCGTCGTGGACGATGCGATTGTGGTGATGGAGAATATTTCCCGGCATCGCGAAGGGGGCATGCCGCCCTTGAAGGCCGCCTTCCAAGGCTCCCGGGAGATCGGGTTTACCGTCTTCTCCATCAGCATGTCGCTGATTGCGGTGTTCATCCCCATCCTGATGATGGCCGGCATCGTCGGCCGTTTGTTCCGCGAGTTTGCCATCACGCTGTCGACGGCAATTGTCATGTCGATGCTCGTATCGCTGACGACCACGCCCATGATGTGCGCCTATCTGCTCAAGGATGAGAGGACGATCAAGCACGGGCGCGCATTTCGAATCAGCGAGAAGGGATTCTCGTGGATGCTCTCCGGTTACAACCGCTCTCTGAAATGGGTGCTGCAGAACCCCGTACCGATGTTGATCCTCCTGTTCCTCGTAATTGCGTTGAACTTCTATCTCATTGACATCATTCCCAAGGGATTCTTTCCGCAGCAGGATACGGGAGCCATCGTAGGCGGCGTGCAGGGACCGCAGGACGCATCGTTTCCGGTGATGAACGACTCGGTTTTGCAACTGGTGAACGTGATCAAGGCAGACCCCGCGGTGGCCAATGTCAATGCGTATACGGGCACAGGGAACGGCGGCTTCATCTTTATCGCGCTCAAGCCGCTCAATGTGCGCAAGGTTACAGCGCCGGAGATTATCAATCGCCTGCGTCCCAAGATGAACCGGCTTCCGGTGGCTTCAGCGTTTTTGCAGGCGGCGCAAGACCTACGCATCGGAGGGCGGGCGAGCGCGGCGCTCTACCAATACACCATACAGTCGGACAACGTGCAGGACCTCTCGCACTGGGGCCCCATCCTGCTTGCGGAGATGAAGAAGCTTCCCGGCTTTCAGGATGTCAATACCGATGCGCAGAACAGCGGGCTGCAGGAGCTAATCAACTACGATCGCCCCACCGCCGCCAGGCTTGGCATTACGCCATCGTCCCTGGATAGCTCGCTCTACGGCGCTTTCGGGCAGTCGGAAGTCTCCATCATCTACACGCAACTGAACCAGTATTACGTGGTATTGGAGGTAGCGCCGCCCTATTGGCAGACGCCCGATGGGCTGAAGAATATCTACCTCCATACTTCGGGCAGCGGCATCATTCCGCTTTCCGCGGTCAGCTCGGCGCATCCGAGCACGACGCCGCTGACCGTCAACCACACCAGCTCGTTTCCCTCTGTCACGGTGTCGTTCAATCTCGCGACCAACATGTCGTTGAGCGATGCAACACGCGAGGTGGGCCTGATGCAGCAGCGGCTGAATATGCCTCAAACCGTCCGGGGCTCCTTCTCCGGAACCGCCGCGGCCTATCAGACCTCGCTGGCCAGCGAACCGCTTCTTATAGCAACGGCGTTGCTCGCGGTTTACATTGTTCTGGGCATTCTGTACGAGAGCCTGATGCATCCTATCACCATCATCTCCACGGTCTTTTCGGCCAGTGCCGGCGCGATGCTTGCGCTCATGCTGTTCAAGATCGACCTCAACGTGATCTCGATCATCGGCATCATCCTGCTCATCGGCATCGTGAAGAAGAACGCGATCATGATGATCGACTTTGCCCTGGTTGCGGAGCGCGAGCACGGCAAGACCACAACCGACGCCATCTTCGAAGCATGCATGCTGCGCTTCCGTCCCATCCTGATGACGACCATGGCCGCCTTGTTCGGCGCGCTGCCGCTGGCCTTCGGCACCGGAACCGGCTCCGAGCTCAGGCGCCCGCTGGGCATCACCATCGTAGGCGGTTTGATCGTGAGCCAGATGCTCACGCTCTACACTACTCCTGTGGTGTATCTGTTCTTCGACCGCATGCGTCTTCGCATCCTGGGCAAACAGAGGGATACCTTTCACGCCGGAACCGCGGAGGCTACCTAGCAAATGACGGTTATGGAGTGTTGGTTATGAAAAAGTCGATCGTGCAATCCCGGCAACCGTTCGCAACCTTGCGCGCGCTCCAGGCCGCAGCGCTGTGCGCGATGCTGGCTGGATGCAACGTGGGGCCGAAGTATGTTCCACCCACGGTGACGGCGCCGCCGGCCTTCAAGGAGTCTCCCACGCAGTTCAAGGAGACCGAAGGATGGACTGTCGCGCAGCCCCAGGACGCGGTTCTTCGCGGCAAATGGTGGGAGATCTACAACGATCCGGAATTAAACGCGCTCGAAGAACAACTCAATATCGACAACCAGAATATCCGCGAGGCTTTCCAGAACTTCATGGAGGCTCGCGCCCTGGTGCGCGAGGCGCGGGCTCAGTTTTTCCCCACGGTGAGCGTCGGTTCTTCCTATACCCGGTCACAAACCTCTTCGACCCTGGGTTCCGGTGGGAGCGGTCAGCAGTCACAGGTCTTTTCGCTTCCGGGCGAGGTTTCGTGGGAACCCGATCTGTGGGGAAAAATCCGCAACACCGTGCGCGCCAGCCAATATGCCGCCCAACTGAGCGCGGCCGACCTTGAGAATGAACGCCTGAGCGAACAAGCCAGCCTGGCCGAGTACTTCTTTGAGATTCGCGGCCAGGACGCGCTGCAGAAGATCCTGAACGACACGGTGGATGCCGACAAGAAGGCGCTGGATAGCGAGCAGGCTCGCTATGACACCGGCGTTGACGATCAGATATCCCTGGTTGAATCGCAAACCACTCTGGCCAGCGCGCAGTCGTTGGCAATCAATATCGGAATCGCGCGAGCGCAGTATGAGCACGCGATTGCCATGCTGGTTGGCAAGCCGGCCTCGACGTTCTCCATCCCGGTGCGGCCCTTCACGACCGCGCCTCCGCCGATCCCCGTTGGCTTGCCGTCCCAACTGCTCGAACGCCGCCCTGACGTGGCTGCGGCAGAGCGGAGCATGGCCGCCGCGAATGCCCAGATCGGGGTTGCTTACGCGGCCTATTATCCCACTCTGACGCTTTCGGCCGGCGGCGGCGTGGAGAGTTCTGCGATCAAGAACCTCATGGACGCGGCCAGCCGTTTCTGGTCTGCCGGTCCATCCATCTCCGAGACTGTTTATGATGGGGGCCTACGCCGGGCGACTGTAAATCAGTACATCGCCACATACAACGCGGATCTCGCCGCCTATCGCCAGTCCGTGTTGATTGCATTCCAACAGGTGGAAGACGCGCTCGCGGCGGTTCGCATCCTGTCGCAGCAAATCAAGCGCCAACAGGAAGCCGTCGACTCCGCCCGGTCGTTCCTGAAACTTGAGCAGGGGCGATACGATTCGGGCATCGATCCCTACATCGATGTGATGACCGCGCAAACCACCTTGCTCTCTGACCAGCAGACTCTGACTAACCTGCAAGTGCAGCAGATGACAGCGTCGGTTGAACTGATTCAGGCCCTGGGTGGTGGTTGGGACCGTTCGCAATTGCCGACACCCGCGCAGATCACAGAGAAGCCGGCGAAAGCGGATACCGCGATTCAACATTAGAGAACGGGCGTGAAAGATAACTGTGGAAGCCGCATCGCCGCGGCTCAAGTTGCGGCGGTTCGCCCGGAACGAGCCCGCATCATCTGAATGAAGCAGAGGGTTATAATTTGCCCATGGCGGCGAATGCGCACACGAATCCATCGGAAGCCGAAGACGCGCGGAGCGAGCCGGACCGCGAGCTTGCCGGCGAGCGGGACACAGCCTCCAAACTGCTCGCGCTGGAAGCGCGGCTGCGCCAGTTGGGAAGCCTGATGGTGGCTTACTCCGGCGGCGTGGACTCGGCGTTCCTGGCGGCCACGGCGCATCGCGTGCTTGGCAGCCGCATGCTCGCCGTGCTGGCCGACTCGCCCAGCCTG
>JBEKZR010000184.1:0-7239 GCA_049509715.1 Occallatibacter sp.
TCCGCCAACCTGCTCGCGCCAAAAGGCTCAATTCCACAAGAAAGGCTTCTTTTTCACACTCTTATGGGCGGAATCCGGTTATGCTGTGTGTGGAGGCGTACAGGATATGACAAAGGCAGAACTGGTGGAAAAGGTGACCCGCTTGGGCGATCTGACTCGCCGCTACGGGGAGGTCATCGTTGAAACCATCTTCGGGTCCGTGATCGCGGCGCTGCAGAGCGGGGACAAGATTGAGATTCGCGGTTTCGGGTCCTTTCGCATCCGTCAGCGCAATCCCCGCATCGGACGCAACCCGAAGACTGGAGCGCGCGTGGAGGTCCCGGCCAAACGCGTGCCCTACTTCAAACCGTCCAAGGAACTGCGCGACCTGGTGAACCCCGGCGAGGCTGCCCGCGCCTCCTGAGCAGGCTCCATTCAATCGACACTGAATAATGGCCCTCGCGCCGAAGAGGTTGCGTGGGCCATTTATAGTTCGAGTGCATGAATCTTCCTCCATCGCGGAAGCGCTGGATTCTGTGGATTGGCGCAGGCGTGCTGCTGCGGCTGATCCTGATCGCGTTTCCCCGTCCATCCGACGATGACACCGGGGTCTACCTGGAGCTGGGACACAACCTGCTGCACCACGGCATCTACGGGATTGCCGATGGAAACGATCTCACTCCAAGTCTCTTTCGCCTGCCTGGGTATCCGCTGTTTCTGGCCACGATTGAGCTTTTCTTTGCGAGAATCTGGCCCAACGCCTGGCTGAATGTGGTCTATGTGCTCCAGGCGGCCGCGGACCTGGCCGGAGGATTGCTGCTGGCCGCCTTTGCGCGCCGGTTTCTCTCCAACCGCGCGGCAGAGGCGGCGCTGGCGTTGGCCATGCTTTGCCCCTTCACCGCAGCCTACGCGGGCATCGCCATGACCGAGTGCCTGTCGGTCTTTGCGGTTTCGCTGGGCATCTATGCGGCGGGCCGGGCGCTGGCCGCCGCGCAGGCGAGCCGCCGTGATCGCTGGGCTGTGGCGCTGGCCGGCTTCGCCGCGGCGCTGGCCATGCTGCTCAGGCCAGACGGCGCGCTGTTGTTTGCGGCGCTGGCCGTGGGGCTGTTTGGCTACACCGTGCGCAGCCGCGCGGCCGGCCATGTAGGCTGGCGGGAACTGCGCTGGGGAATGGCGTCTGCCGCGCTCTTCTGCCTTGTGGCTCTCGCGCCGCTCGCGCCATGGACCTGGCGCAACTGGGCCCGGTTCCACGTCTTTGAGCCGCTGGCTCCCCGCCACGTCAACGATCCCGGCGAACGCGTCAATCTCGGTTTTTACCGCTGGCTGCGCACCTGGTCGGTGGACTTCGCCTCCACCGGCAACGTCTTCTGGTCTGTGGGCTCTGAGAACATCGATATCGACGACCTGCCGCCGCGCGCCTTCGACTCCCCCGGGCAGCGCGAGCAGACCCGCCTGCTGCTCGATGAGTACAACCGATGGAACGCCATCTCGCCCCAGCTCGACGACCGCTTTGCCGCTCTGGCCGCTGAGCGCATCCGCTCCCATCCGCTGCGCTACTACCTCGTGGTTCCTTTGCTGCGCGTAGCGGATATGTTCCTTCGCCCCAGAACCGAGGCTTTCTATCTTGATGTCTACTGGTGGCGCTGGAGCGAGCATCCCGTCGAGACGCTGGCTGCCGTCTTTCTGGGCCTGATCAATCTTGGCTACGTGGGCCTGGCGGCCTGGGCCTTCCTGCGCGGGCGCGTCCCCTGGCCCTGGATGCTGGGCGGCTACCTGCTGCTGCGCTGCCTGGTGCTGGCCACCCTGGAGAACCCCGAGCCGCGCTATACGCTGGAGTGCTTTCCCATCCTGATTGTGGCCGCAGCGGCAGCTATTGCGGGGCGTCCGAAAGCGGCACCTGAACCGCTGTAGTTCGAGGCAATTACCGCGGCCGGATCCCGATGACGCTCAACATGCGTCCGGCGTGGCCGCGTGAGGCGCGGTGGGAGAAGAACAACTCGGGCTGGCAGCTTGTGCAACCGCCCACCAATTTGATTGACCGGGGCTTGAGGCCCGCCGAGAGCAACTGACGGCGGTTGGCCTCGATGAGGTCCAGGTGCAGGCTGGGTCCGATGGGCGAATGGCCGGGCGCGCGCTGGGTGAGAAACAGCATGGGGTACTTGGTCCGCACCGCGTCGGACGAGTAGACTTCGCGGAAGAGTTCGCGGGCGTAAGTGAATTGGGACTCGAACTCCGAGAGCGTCTCTTCGCCTACGGCGTAGCAGCAAACGCCGATGCCGGGGCCGATGGCGGCGATCAAATCCTCCGGCCGGGAGCCGAATTCCAGCCGCATCCGGCCAATGCCGGACTCGACAATCCGCTTCGCCGTGCCCCGCCAGCCGGCATGGAAGGCGGCCACCGCGCGCCGCTTGCGGTCGGCCACAAGCACCGGAATGCAGTCGGCGGTCTGGACCCCCAGCAGCAGGCCCGGCTCATCGGTCATCAGGCCGTCTGCCTTCCTCGGCTGTTCGCGCGTTGCGTCCGCGGCGCTTGCGAGGACGACCCGGCTGGAATGAATCTGGCGGAGGGTGACCAGCGGCGTGGCCGGGTCTCCAGTGACCGCCTCGGTCAGAAGCCGGCGGTTCCGGGCCACCGCCTCCCTGCTGTCGGCGGCCGTAAAGCCAAGATTCAACTCGCCCGGCGCGCCCTCAACGCACCAGGCCCGGCTGGAACCGCCCTGGCGCGTGCTGAAACCGTGCCAGAGCCAATGGTTATTCTCCCAGCCGGGAACCGCCAGCCACTGCGCGCCATTCGGGGCCACGCGCGGAACCGGCGCGGCCTGCGACAACTCTTCCGGCGTCGCGCGCTCAAAGTTCATGCGGCGGGTAATACCGGCCTTACCGCGCAGGCTGCGCTCCAGGCCCGCCTCTTGAAATAGAGCGTCGATGGCCCTGAATTGCTGGCCGGGATGAGGGTTTGGGGTGGAGGATCGCGGCATCTGGCTTCAATTCCGGCTCTGATTCCGACTTTGATTCCAACTTGATTCTATCCGGGGGCGGATTCCGGCGGAGGCAAGGCTCAAGATTCGCGCTCCAACGAGCGGATGGGCCTGCCTTCCGGCAGGCCCGCTCGAGAGGCGTTTTTGGGAGGGGGGCCAGGGGGGATTGAGGGAAGAGGTCCGTGAAGGACCTTCAAAAAGGAATGGCTACCTTTCTTGGAAGGGACTCGTTTCGGGGAAGCCTCTGCTTGTTATATGAATAGATGCATCAAGTGGAAAAAGGTTGCGTCGCCGGAAGCGGCCCTGCTGAAAAAGGATTGGCTCCAGCTTCGAGCACGGCGCACCCCTTATTCCGGTCCGGCGCCCCACGCCCCCCAAGGCGTATTCAACTCGCAAAAACTCAGTGTCTTAGCTCAGTTTGTCCCGCGCATTGACATTCTCTCTTGTTCTTTCGCGCCGCGCCGATAAACCCGATAAGGGGGAAGTGAGGGTTGACTTCTCAGAGGGGTAAAACATGGCCATTGCCGCGCTATCAACCGCCGGATTCTCGCAGTACATCGCTGCGTCCAGCAACCTTTCGGCCTCCCAGCAGGCTTGGCAGTCGCTTCAGCAGAGCCTGGCGTCAGGAAACCTGACCGCTGCCCAGAGCGCATTCAACACTTACAACCAACTGAACCAGAACTTGACGAACGCGAGCGGCAGCTCGACCTCCAGCTCGTCGTCTGCCTCGCAGCTTTCCGCCGACATGAAGGCGCTGGGCAGCGCCATCGGCTCAGACGACCTGTCGACGGCCCAATCCGCCTTTGCCACCGTCCAAAGCGACCTGAAGAGCACCCCGCCGCAGGCTGTAGCGAACGCGCAAAGCGCCGTGGCGCAGACGGTTCAATGGGTGGACGACCTGCTCAGTCTTTCCAGTTCGAGCAATTCCGCCTCGCCTCCCGTCGATCCGGCGACGGCCATGCTGGACGCCGCCTACAGCCTGAACTCTTCCTCGACCGGCACTGACCCCACGACCTCCATCCTGAACAGCGCGTTGGGCGCCGAAAGCGACACAAACGCCGGTACGGCAAGCAGCAGCGTGGCCAGCAGCGGCAATGCCGGCAGTGGCGCCAGCGTCAACGTCTATGCATAGACCATGTTGCAGGACTCGAAAACGGCAACGGTCTCCCGTGAGAATCGTTCAGGCAGGCCGCGCGCCCTTCTCGATAGAGTAGGTAATCAGCCCGGCGGGCAGGAAGCGGACGAGCAGAGCGGTGAACTTGCCGCCGAAGTAGGGGATCATGGTCCGTTGGCCGCGAGCCAGGGCAACGACCCCCAGACGGGCCACCTCTTCGGCTGTCTGCGCGCTCCCGCCGCGCCTGCGTCCGCCGGAACGGGCCACCTGGGAAAACTCGCTCTCCGTGGGTCCCGGACAAAGGGCCGTCACCTTGATGCCGAAACGGGCCACCTCCCCGGCCAGCCCCAGCGCGAAGGAGCGGTCGAAGGCCTTGGTGGCCGCGTAGGTCGATAAGTAGGGCATCGGCACGTAAGCAGCCAGCGACGCCACCACCATCACCCAACCCCGCCGCCGCTCGACCATGCGCGGGACAAAGAGCCGGGTCAGGCGCGCCACAGCCTCGCAGTTGACGCGGACCTGGCTCATTTCCTGGGCCATCTCGCTCTGGGCAAAGCTCCCGAACTGGCCCAGGCCGGCGTTGTTGACGAGAATGTCTACGGCGACGCCGGCGCCTTCTGTGGAATCGTAAATCTGCTGCGGCGCGGCGGGATCGTTCAGGTCCGCCGTGACGATGCGGACTTCTGTTCCCCTGGATGTCAGCTCGGCGGCCAGGGCCTCCAGCCGGTCTTTGCGGCGGGCCGTGAGGATAAGTTTGGCGCCGTGCCTTGCAAGCTCCCGCGCCAATGCCACGCCGATTCCCGCGCTGGCCCCGGTGACCAGCGCCCATTTGCCGTTGAAGTCCTGTGTGTTTGCCATTGCGGCTCCATCATAGCGGATGGGTGGTCAAGGCTCGCTCTAACGATAGACTTCGCGCCGATTGCCGATGCGGACGATCAGGATGCGGACCAGTTTGTCTTCAATACTGGCGATGATTCGGTAGTCGCCAACGCGATATTTCCAGAGATCGCCAAACTCCGTGCCCTTCAATGCCTGGCCGATGCTGCGCGGGTCTTCAAGGGGAGCGATCCGCTCGAAAAGAAAACGGCTGATTCTGCGCGCAACCTGCGGATCGAGCTTTCCGAACTGGCGCTGTGCTCTGGGACCAAGCTCAATCGACCAAGCCATATTCCTTCATCACTTCCTCTAGAGGAATCGTCTTGACGCGGCCTGCGTGAATGTCTGCCAGTTCCTGTTCGGCCAGATAAATATCTTCAAGGTCGTCCAAATGCTCCAGAATCGCCTCCCGGGCGTAGTAAGTTTTGGTCCGGCCTGTGGCTTTGGACAAGGCGTCCAGACGTTTTTCGATCTCTTCGGGTAATCTGATTGCAAGCATGATGGAACCTCCTCGGGTAGCGCTATACAAGTATAGCACCAATGGGATCGAAGCGGAAGATTCCCCGCGGGATGCCGTTCTCTAGTGAATCCCTATGGCGTTGAAATGCGGTCCATACTTCTTGTCGGAGCCCTGGATGTGCGTGAGCAGCCAATCGCGCAGGAATCTCATCAGCTCCAGGTCGAGCATAGCGGCGGGCGCGCTTTTGAAACGCGTCTGCAGGTTCGAGATCCGGCTGACGAAGCTCTCGTGTTCCTTCTTGTGCGTTGCCGCGCCCAGGTAGTTGGTCTTCAGAAAAAACTCCTCTTCCCGCGCGAAGTGAAACCTGGTGTACTCCATCAACTGGCCGAGAACGGCTCCGAGGATCTCCCTATCGTGGCCCGCCATGATCCCATAGTGCAGTTGGTTGATGATGCCGATCAGCTTCTTGTGATCGTCGTCCATCACCGCGACGCCCACGCTCAAATCGTTTGTCCAGGTCATGAAGTCCATTTGAAATTCAGTCCTTCCCGAACATCGCTCGCTTTTTTTCTAATTATCTCCGTTTGCGCAGCCAGCGAACTCCCCTGCCGATCGGATGCACCGCTGGATTTTTGGCAGTCGGCTTCGGGCATAGTTCACACTGCCCAAGCGTCCAGGAAGCCGCCTTCAAACTCTTCGTTCAACCACAGACTAAACGCTTCAAACTCCTCATCGCGGCCGAGGAAGTCGCGCACTATCTGCCGGCCGGGTTTGGAGCCACCCTGTTCGAGCACGGTTTTGCGATAGCGGCTGCCGGCCTCGCAACCCAACAAGTCGGCGGGGTCGAATTGGGCGAAGAAGTCCAAAGCGATGACCTTGTCGAAGGCGTAGGTGTAGTAGTTGGACGAGTAGCCGGTGAGATGGCCGAAGCTCGCGTACATGCGGTTGCCTTCGAGCCAGGTCCATGGTTGCAGGCTCTCATAGAGCCGCTTGGTCATGCTGTCGAGGTCCAGCGCGGCGGGGTCCTGGTCGTGCAGGTCGAGCGAGAGGGTGGTGTAGTAGAGCTGCGAACGAATCCAGTCGGCGCGTCCGAAGGCTCCGGCCAGCTTCATTTTTTTGATGGTTTCGGAGGGCAGCGTCTCGCCCGTCTGGTAGTGCTTGGCGAAGGCCTGGAGCAGCTTTTCGTCGCGGAAGAATTCCTCCAGCATCTGCGAGGGAACCTCGATGAAATCTCCCTCGGTGGCAAAGCCGGAGATCCCGGCCCACTCGGTCTGGCCGCCCAGGATGGCGTGCATCAGGTGGCCGAATTCGTGGAAGAAAGTGACGACGTCGGAATACTGAAGCAGGCCGGGGTCACCCTCCTCGCCGCCGGGAAAGTTGCAGATGAGCGCGGCTTCGGGCAGAACGCGGCCGCGGACGCCGGTGACTACCGGGGCGGCGGAGAACCACTTATCCTTGCCTTCGCGGGGGTGCATGTCGAGATAGAAGCGGCCCACGGCCTGGCCGCCGTCGAAAACCTCGAAGACCGAAACATCCGCGTGCCAGGCGGGCGCCGTCGACTGGCGGAATTCGATCTTGAACAGCTTGGCCGCGGTCTCAAGCACTCCGGCCTCAACATGAGCGTAGGGGAAGTAAGGGCGCACGGACTGCGAGTCGAAGTCGAAGGCCGAGCGGCGAAACTGTTCATACCACCAGGCGCGGCTGGTAATGTCGATGGCCGTGAGACCGGGTTGGCGCCGCCGGGCGAAGTCGAGAATCAACTCGTGCTCACGGCGTGCGCCCTCCAGGCTGGCCTGGTCGAGTTTGGCCAGAAACGTGCGCGCGTTGGCCGCC
>JBEKZR010000185.1:0-7234 GCA_049509715.1 Occallatibacter sp.
CTTCGCGGAGGATCAAACCGGACGAAGCAGCCAAACTGGCGACGTTGGGCAATATGACATCAGCCGGTAGCGAACATATTCTTGGGCTTGACGGCATCGCAGTGATCGTCAACGCCTCCAATCGGCTCAACGAGCTTCGCAAAGACGAGATCAGGCGAATCTTCACCGGAGACATTACTGATTGGTCGCAGGTCGGATCCTCCCGCGGAGCGATCAAGATTTACGCAGCAGACGATCAGTCGGGAAGCTTCGAAGCCTTCAAAAGTCTTGTGCTGGCTGGAAAACAACTGGCTCCATCGGCGCGCCGGTTCGAGGATAGCAATGCGCTCTCCGAGGCAGTCTCCGGCGATCAGAACGGCATCGGTTTCGTCAGTATGCCATACATTCATAACGCGAAATCCATCGCCGTATCTGAGAAGGGCACAACCGCGCTCAAGCCTACCCGGCTGACCGTCGCTACGGAAGACTATCCGCTATCGAGGCGGCTCTATCTTTATACGCCAGCAACCGCGCGGAACAAATTCACGCAAATGTTTGTTGAGTTTGCTCTCTCCAAGCAGGGCCAGGATGTGGTTGCGGCCAACGGATTTGTCTCCCAGAATGCTCTGCCGGCAGAGCAGACAGTATCCGATACAGCCCCGGAGGACTACAAGCTGCTCACTCTGAACGCAGAACGCCTGCCTATGGATTTTCGTTTCCAGGCCGGAGAATCGGAGCAAGACAACAAGGCACAAACTGACCTGGACCGGATCGCTGCTCTGATTGCGGACCAAGGAGGCAGGGGAAAGCGGATTCTGCTCTTTGGGTTCGCAGACGATGCTGGCACTCCGGAAGAGAGTCAAATTCTGTCGTTGAACCAGGCCAAGGTCGTCGAGAGCCAGTTAATCCAGCGGGGCATCAAGCCTGCGGTCGTGCGAGGGTTTGGTTCCGAACTGCCTGTCGCCTCAAACGACACCAGCGAAGGCCGAGGGATGAATCGGCGCGTGGAGATTTGGATCAAGAAGTGAAGCGGTCCTGACCACGACCGGCACATTGGGACGAGATCGCCTCGGGAATCGCTCGATTCTCGCCGTTCACGGTATACTCACAATTGCTATGGCAACCGAAAAAACCTTCTACCTTGAGACCTTCGGCTGCCAGATGAATGCCCATGACTCGGAGAAGGTGATTGGCACACTCCGGCAGCAGGGCTACCGGCAGGTGGAGTCGGAGGCAGACGCCGGCCTGATCCTCTACAACACCTGTTCCATCCGCGACAAGGCCGAGCAGAAGGTCTTCAACCGCCTGAACGACTACAAAAAGCTGCACCGAGCCGGCAAGCGCTTTGGCGTGCTGGGGTGCGTGGCGCAGCAGGAGGGCGAAAAGATCTTCGAGCGGGCGCCGTTTGTTTCGCTGGTCTCAGGATCGGCCTCCTACCGCAAGCTGCCCGAGATGCTCACCCGGTTGGAAGCAGGCGAGAAGCACATCACGGGTATCGACGACCGCCAGACCGGCGAGACCTTCGAGACCGAGTTCACCGCCCGGCAGAACCCCTATCGCGGCTACATCACCATCATCGAAGGCTGCGACAAGTTCTGCGCCTACTGCGTGGTGCCTTACACGCGCGGCAAGGAGCGGAGCCGCAGCTCGACTTCAGTGCTGGTCGAGGCGCAGCGCATAGCCGACCTGGGTTACACCGAGATTCAACTGCTGGGCCAGAACGTGAACAGCTACCGCGATCCGGAAGGGAAGCGGAGCTTCGCCGAACTGCTTGCGGCCGTGGGACAGGTGAGCGGAATTCGCCGGGTTCGTTTCATGACCAGCCACCCGCGCGACTTTACCCGCGACATCGTCGAGGCCATCGACGCCGTACCCACGCTCTGCGACCACGTGCATCTCCCGGTGCAGTCGGGTTCGTCTCGCATTCTCAAAGTTATGAATCGCGAGTACACGCGCGAGTCGTACCTGGAGCGGGTCGCCTGGATCAAGGCCGCCCACAGGCCCATCTCGATTTCGACGGACATTATTGTCGGTTTCCCCGGCGAAACCCCGGACGACTTCATTCAGACCATGGACCTTCTGGCACAGGTCGAGTACGATTGCGTCTTCGGCTTCAAATACTCGGCGCGGCCCAACACCCCGGCGCTCACCATGATCGATTCCATCCCTGAGACGGAAAAAGCGACCCGTCTTCAAGTAGTGCTTGACCGTCAGCGTGAAATCCAGAGGATCAATTACGCCAAGCATTTAGGGCGACTAATGGAAGTCATGGTCGAGGGATTCAATCTGGCGCGTGGGCAGGTTATCGGACGCAGCAGCCAGAACAAGCCGGTCAACTTTACCTGCGCGCAAGCCATCGCACCGGCGCCCGGCAACTACCTGCAAGTGGAGATTACAAGCACGCATCCGAACAGTCTGGTGGGGGAAGCCGTCTAACATTAGAAGCGAAAGCGGGAAGGGAATCCATGGATATCGAGGTGCGGATACGCGGGCTGATGATGGACCCTGCAACCAATATGCCCATCGTGGTGCTCAAGGACGTTGCTTCAGAGACAGTGATGCCCATCTGGGTCGGCATCTTTGAGGCCAACGCCATCGCCGTCGAGATCGAGAAGGTGAGCACTCCGCGCCCGATGACCCACGACCTGACCAGGAACCTGATTAGGCATTTGAATGCTCAACTGGAACGCGTTGTGATTACAGAACTTAAGGATGATATGTTCTTAGCGGTTCTATGGCTCAGGCAGGGAGATGAGCCGATGACCATCGACGCCCGGCCCTCGGACGCCATCGCCCTGGCCCTGCGCGCGGATTGCCCCATCTACGTCGCAGAGCAGGTGATGCAGAGCGCCAAGCTGAACACCACCGGCCCGCCCGAAGGCCCGACCGCAGAGCAGCTGCGCGGCTGGCTCGAAGGGCTGAACGACGAGGATCTGGGACGCTACAAGATGTAATCCAGCCAGAGCGTCCAGAATCGCGCTGCCGCCTCTTCGAGCGCGGGAGCATGTTTGCGGGCGGCAGAGCGCAGGTTCTCGACTTTGATCCCGGCATGGTGCAATTCGCAGGCATGGCCCACATACCAACTCTCCAGGCCGTCTGCGGTAATCTCGGGATGGAACTGCAATGCCAGCGCGAATTCGTCTATTGCAAATGCTTGATTCGCATAGCGTTCCGACTTTGCCAGATGAAGCGCTCCGGGTGGTAGATCGAAGGTATCCCCATGCCAGTGGAAGAGGGATAACCCAGGGCTGAGCAGCGGGGCAAACCATGCCGGCAGGGTCGTATTGGGCGCAGCCTGAATTGGCGACCAACCGATCTCCTTGCCATTTTGGCCGGGGAAGACCCGCGCGCCCAGCGCCGCGGCCATCAGTTGCGCACCCAGGCAGATGCCCAGGGCGGGCTTGCGAGCCGCCAGCCGTTGGGTGATGCAGGCGATCTCGTCCTTCAGAAACGGATAATCCCGCTGCTCGTAGACTCCGATCGGGCCGCCAAGCACCACCAGCAACTCACAGGACTCCGCTTGCGCGAGCGGAAAGCGAACTGTGCTTGCTTCGACGCTCTCGATGGAGAAGCCACACTCACGCAGCGGGGCACCGAGCGTACCAAGGTCCTCGAATGCGATATGGCTCAGAACCAGGGCACTCTTGCGCGTATGTATCATGAGGGGATTGTAGATTGCTCAACAGCCGTAGCGCGAGTATACAGAATATACGTTATCAGACATTCCGTTTCTGGCGATCTGCGCCTATCAGGGCCTGTTAACGGGCCAATTAGTTGCGAATCCCGGACAGCAGCCCCTCAATTTCCGCCTTTTCTTCCGCTGTGACCGGGAGCAGCGGCGGGCGGGCGCGGCCTCCGTAGTAGCCGTTGAAGTCGCAGGCATAATTGACGCCGCTGATGCCTAACTCGCCGACGATGCGCTTGCTCGGAGCTGCGACGCGCTGCTGTTTCTCTGCCGCAAGCCTCAGGTCGTGGTCCTTCCAGGCCAGATAGACCTCCTGACAGGCCTGGGGAGCGCAGGCGGCAAAGCCGAGGATAGCTCCGGCTGCGCCGGCCTCCAGGGAGTCAAGCAGCGTGGCCGTCGAACCGGTGAGCACCTGAAAGCCCACTTCCCTGGTCCGGGTCTTGATGGGCGCAGCCGGCGGCGCCGCGGATACGGCTACGCCACTCGCCAGCTTGCCGGCCGAGACAAAGG
This sequence comes from Occallatibacter sp., assembly GCA_049509715.1. Taxonomy (GTDB): domain Bacteria; phylum Acidobacteriota; class Terriglobia; order Terriglobales; family Acidobacteriaceae; genus Telmatobacter. The sequence goes on from JBEKZR010000185.1 coordinate 4,175, forward strand.
TAGCAGCCGTCCCGGTCCTGGCCGCCAACATGCGTCCGGTGACCGCCTCGAAGACGGGCGTCACGGTCACGGTGCGCCGGGGTGCGCCGCGCGTGGATTCAGTGAGCGCTCGAATCCGCTCGACACTGCCGCTGGAGTCCTTAATGCCGAGGATGTTGGGGTGCTGGGCCAGCTCGGCTGCCAGCTCGATGGGAATGTTATAGGGCACGCACTGCGGGATGTTGTAGAGCACAACCGGCAGGGGCGACCGGTCGGCCACGCTGCGGAAATAATGCAGAACGGCCGGCGCGGACATTTGCCTGTCGTAGTAAGTGGGCGTGCGGACCAGAACCGCATCGTAGTGGAAGCGCGCCGCCGCCTCGGCCAGTTCGACCGTCCCCTTCACGCTTTCGCGCGCTACGCCGGCGATAAGCACCTTCTCCGGTGCCGACGCCTCGGCTGCCACCCGCAAAACGTCTCGGGATTCGGCGTCATCCAGCATGACCGCCTCGCCCGTCGTCCCCAAAACCACCACTCCCGACAGCAGGCTGCGGGAGTAGCGGGCGATGTTGGCTTCAAGTTTCCGAAAATAAACGCGCTCGTCGGGATAAAACGGCGTCGTCACCGCGGCAAAGATGCCTTCAAGCAGCATGAGTTGATTGTAGAACCCGCATGGCGGAATCGGTATCGAACTGTAATCGGCCGGCCACGTCCTGAACAGATCGCGGCGGATAAGGTGCATAATGGAGGGTTTGGAAGAACGCCTTGCCGCCACTACGACTGGATGGCAAACAGGGGGAAAGCAATTCATGCACGAAACTCGGATAAAGGTTGTTGCGTTCAACGGCAGCGCCCGCAAAGGCGGGAACACCGCCATTCTGCTTGGGTACGTTCTGAGGGAATTGGAGGCGGAGGGGATTGAGACCGAGCTGATTGAAATGAGCGGGGCCAAAATTCACGGTTGCCTGGCGTGCCGCAAGTGCTCGGCGAACAAGGACCGCCGGTGCGCGCAAACCGGCGACATGGGGAATGTTTATATCGAAAAGATGGAGCAGGCGGACGGCATTCTGCTCGGCTCGCCCACCTATATAGCCGACGTCAGCCCGGAGATCAAGGCGCTGATGGACCGCGCCTGCCTGGTTGGCAGGGTCAACTGCAACATCTTCCGCCGCAAGGTGGGCGCTGCCGTCATAGCGGTGCGCCGGGCGGGAGCGATCCACGCCTTCGATACCTTGAACCACTTCTTCCTCATCAGCGAAATGATCGTGCCCGGCTCGTCGTACTGGAACATCGGCGTCGGCCTTGAGAAGGGCGACGTCGAGAAAGACGGGGAGGCAATTAGCACCATGAAAACTCTGGGACAGAACATGGCGTGGCTGCTGAAGAAGATCGGCGACTGAGCGCTTCCCTCACCCGGTCTGATTTTCAGGCGCCGGTCGCGGCATGCAACTGCTGTAGGGCGTAGACGGTAGTCTGGCGCTTTTGCATGGCGGCGATGCCTTCGACGGCGGCCTGCGCGGCAGCGATGGTGGTAATGGTGGGAATCCGCGCCAGCACCGCGGCCCGGCGGATTGCCTTCTCATCGAAGAAGGTATCCTGGCCGCGCGGGGTGTTGATGATTAACTGAATGCGGTCGCCCTTGATCAAGTCCACAACGTTCGGCCGGCCCTCCTTGACCTTGAAGACCCGCTCGACGCTGAGGCCGGACTTCTCCAGTACGTTGGCCGTGCCCTCTGTGGCAACGATCCTGAAACCGAGGTGGACGTAGCGGCGAGCCAGGTCGATGGCTGCCGGCTTGTCATGGTCGTTGAGGCTGAAGAAAACCGTTCCGCCGGTGGGCAACACCTGGCCCGCAGAAAGCTGCGCCTTGGCGAAGGCCTCGCCAAATGTGGCGGCCACGCCCATCACTTCGCCGGTGGACTTCATCTCCGGTCCCAGAACCGTGTCCACGCCGGCGAACTTGTTCCAGGGAAAGACCGGCGACTTGACGTAATAATGTGTGCCGGTTCCCAGGTCATTGCCGCTTGCAAGCTGGGCGGGCAGCAATTCGCGCAGTTTGCGCCCGGTCATCAGACGGGCTGCGATCTTGGCCAGTGGGATTCCGGTAGCCTTCGAGACGTAAGGCACGGTGCGTGAGGCGCGGGGGTTCACCTCGATCACGTAGACGTGGTCCTGGCCTTCAGCGTCGCGCTGAATGGCGAATTGCAGATTGACCAGGCCAACAACCTTGAGCGCGAGAGCGAGCTTGCGCGTGTAGGTGCGCAGAGTTTCAAGCGTTTCTTCGCGGATGCTCACGGCGGGCAACACGCAGGAGGAATCGCCGGAGTGGATGCCGGCTTCCTCAATGTGCTGCATGATGCCGGCTATGATCACATCCTCGGAATCGCAGAGCGCGTCAACATCAACCTCGATGGCGTTCTCAAGGAAATGATCCACCAGCACCGGGCGTTCCTGGGAGTACTCGACCGCCTCGCGCATGTAAAGGGCCACGGCCTCGGCATCATACGCGATGACCATGGCCCGTCCGCCGAGTACATAGCTGGGCCTGACCAGCACCGGATAGCCAATACGCTCGCCGATGGCCAGAGCCTCATCGACACTGGTGGCCGTGCCGCCGGCGGGCTGCGGAATCTTCAGCTCATTGAGCAACTTGCCGAAACGCTTGCGGTCCTCGGCTAGGTCAATCGACTCGGGCGAGGTGCCGATGATGGGCACGCAGGCCGCGCGCAGCCGCTGGGCAAGGTTGAGCGGCGTCTGCCCCCCGAACTGCACGATCATGCCGACTTCAGCGCCCGACTGCGTCTCGTGGTTGTAGACCGCAAGCACGTCTTCCAGCACCAGCGGCTCAAAGTAGAGCCGGTCGCTGGTGTCGTAGTCGGTGGAGACCGTCTCCGGGTTGCAATTGACCATGATGGTCTCGTAGCCGTCGTCCCGGAGCGCGAAGGCCGCATGGCAGCAGCAGTAGTCGAACTCGATGCCCTGGCCTATGCGGTTCGGCCCCGAGCCGAGAATGATGATCTTCGGCGTTTGCGTCGGCGGCGCCTCGTCCTCTTCGTCATAAGTCGAGTAGAGGTAAGGCGT
>JBEKZR010000186.1:0-7175 GCA_049509715.1 Occallatibacter sp.
TGTTGGGGACCCCGGCGGTGAGCGCCGAAGAGGAGCAGGCGCGGCTGTTGCCGGTGCTCGAAGGGATTCTCAGCGCGCGGCCCGAGGCGATTGTCTCCGTGGACACCTACAAAACCGCGACGGCGCGCGCGGCCCTAGCGGCGGGGGCGGAGATCGTGAACGACGTGAGCGGCTTCCAGTGGGACCCCGGGATCGCGGCCGTCTGCGCCGAGTTCAAGGCGGGCGTGGTGCTGATGCACACGCGTGGCCGGCCCGGGGAGTGGCGCGCGCAGCCGCAGCTGCCCCCCGATGAACTGCTTTTCACGGTGCGCGCCGGCCTGACCGCAAGCCTGGCTGCCGCCGCCCAGGCGGGCATTCCGCCTGAGTCCATCGTGCTCGATCCCGGCTATGGTTTCGGCAAGCGCCTGGCCGAGAACTACGCCCTGCTGGCCCGCCAGGCGGAATTGCTTTCGCTGGGCCGCCCACTTCTTGCCGGGCTGAGCCGCAAGTCTTTTCTGGGACACACGCTGGCCCCGCTCTTTGGGGGCAATGACGCCCCGGTCGAGGCCCGCGAGACGGCCAGCCTGGCGGCCCTGGCCGCGGCCATACTCCACGGAGCCTCCATCGTCCGCGTCCACGCCGTCCGCCCCGCAGTCGAAGCCGCCCTCATCGCGGACGCGGTCCTGGCTGCTGCTCGCGGTGGTCCAATGTGAGCAGACATTGGCCTCAGCCGCTTCTAGAATGATGCGTAGTGAAGATGCGAAACGGTGGTTATAAAGGCCGGTCCAGCTTCCAGCAAGGCTCCCGGAAGGCGCGTAATTCATGCCCGCCCACGAAATTCTGCAAGAAGCCACGAAGCTCCACAAAGTGAGCGACAGTCTCGACGTGCTGGCGGAACAACATGAGCCCATCTCGGAAGAGCTGACGATTCTCTCGGGAAGCGTTCGCAACTCCGCCACGCTGCTGGAGGTGCTGGTGGCGGTGAAGCTGCCGCCGGCCCCAGGGTTCGATCCGGCAATCAACTGATTTCCATCCCGGTTACCATTCCAACGACGAAGACCTGTCGCCGGGGCCCCTGGTTGCGTCTGGTGGAGGGCGGAAGTTCTCCAGTTCCGGTAAGTCGAGACCCTTCGGCAAGCTCAGGGGCCTCTGGGCAACCGGCATCAATCAAGGGTGAGCGGTTATCCCCGTTTTGGGGTTAGTGCAAAGGCCATAGGTGTGTTTACGGTTGACATGGATTGAGGGTAACTTAACTCGCGGATATGTATCGAGAGAACCATAGACTATACGCGGATCTCGAAATAATGTGGAGTTTGCGCGGACAGGTCAAAGTAGCTCTGTAATTAACCGTGCGGCGCGTCACACTAAGGCATGAAAAAGATCTTGCTAGGACTGGTTCTCGTCTTCTGCTTCGCAATACCTTATGCGGCGCAGGCGCAGGTGGTCGTCGAAGTGGGCCACCACCACCACCATCACCATCACCGGCATCACCGCCCCGATCGCATGCAGTAAGCGATGCGGACGGGAATCTACGAACGCGCGAGTTGGCATGTCGAATTAGGATGTTAAGAGTCAAGCGGCGCTACCTTCCGTATTCAAAGCGCCAGAAGACGGCATCTCGCAGCCACGCCTGCGGACATTTCCCGCCCAGAGCATTTTCGCTTCACATGTTGCCCTTGCATCGGCGAGCAAGGCGGCTATTAGTTCTCCGCCAGCGCCGGCCCTCAGTATTTCCGCACGTTGGGGTCGATCTCTTCGCTCCAGGCATGGATGCCGCCGGCGAGGTTGACGACGCGGGGGTAGCCGGCCTGCTTGAGGAACTCGGCAATGCGCTGGCTGCGGACTCCTGCGTGACAGTGGACAATCACCTCGCGGTTGCGGTCGATCTCGGCCAGGCGCTGGGGCACTTCATTCTGCGGGATGAGCTTTCCGCCGATCTGGGCGATCTTATACTCCCAGGGCTCACGCACGTCGAGAATGAAGAGGTCCTCGCCGGCGTCGATGCGCCGCTTGAGCTCTTTCACGCTGAGCTGGGGAATTCCGTTCTTCAAGATTTTCTCCTCACGGGTTTCTGGGGTTGATGGGGGCAAAATCCCGCAGAAATGCCGGAAGTTGATGAACTGGGCGACGGTGGGGTTTCGTTTGTGGATGGCCGAATCTCATTGAGAATTGCGGCGCGCGCTCCCGTTATGCGAGATTGGAGTCGGGTGTTGATTCAACCGATATCTATCTGAACATCCTCGCAGATGGGAGAGACTCCATGACCCGAAAAACCCACAATCCGAACTTCGATCAGACGCTGGAGATCCTGCGCGCCCATTCGTTTGATGTTCGACCCTTCGCGGGAGTCGCAGGCGGCGTGCTGGTAAGCAAGCATGGGGCTGCGGCGGTGCTGGTTGCCGTCCAGGCCGAGGAAGCGGCGGCGCCGGCAGCCCTGGCCGTGCATCCGGGAGCGCTGGTGAACGGCGAAGTGGCGCGTTTGCAGGACCGGGGCTACCAGAAATTCATTAAGACTTCTCAATGTGAGCTTCCGGCATCGGCCAGCCAGTTGCAGGCGATACACCTGTTCAGTGAAGAACTGAAACAACTGACCGGCGCCGTCAGCCTCTATAACGAGGCGCTGGGAACTACCAGCGATGTGCACGAATATGACCGTTTGAAGGGTCGGGAAGGCGCGCAGATTGCTCCCACAGACGCCGGGCAAATGTCCGGGGGACACTGATTTTTCAGGAATTTCGACGGGGAGGGCCATGGAGGCGCAAGAAAAAGCGCGAGAGCTTGCGATCCAACAGCCGGAGCGCCGCGCGCCCCCCCGGCAAGCTGTGGACGAGAACGCCACTCTGCTGCTGTTGAGTCATGGCTCCCGCATCTCCTGCCGCATCATCGAGCTCAGCCTGGAAGGGTGCCGGTTGCGCACCGGAGAGCGGTTTCCGGCGGGCGCCGCGATCCGCGTGGAAGTCATCTTCACCATCAACAGAATAGCCTTTCGGCTCAGCGGCGTAACCCCAGGGATCGACGCTAACAATATTGTGGACATCCGCTTTGTGAACGTGATCTCCCGCCGCCGTGACGAGTTAGCTGAAGTGCTTTGCGAGGTCGAGGCAGACCATGCAGCCAAGGCGGAGAAAAAGGCCGCCGAGAAGGCAGCCGCCGAGGCACAACCCCCGGAAAAAGCAGCTCCGGAACAGGTCCAAAGGCGGGCGGTGCGGCAAACCGGGACCCATGCGGCCGCGGCGCAGCTCCTGCCCGCGGCGAAACCGGCGCCATCACCCCAACAGGCCGCATCGCAGCCGGCAGCAAGGCCCGCCAAGCACGAGCGCCGAGCGCAGTCCCGGCACGAGGTGGATACCTCAGCCGTGATTTTTCTCATCAATATTGGGTCTGCGCTGCATGGCCGCATTCTGGACATGAGTCTGGGCGGCTGCCGCATCCGCACCGACGAGCGCTTTCCGGTGGGCATCTACACGCGAGTCGAGACAGAGTTTCATCTCGAAGGGCTGCCATTCCGGCTGGGCGGCGTGATCCAGGCTGTCCATGATCGGGACCGGCGCCTGGTGGGCATCCGCTTCCTCGATATGAGCGAACGGAAGCAGGCCCAGGTGGAGCAGTTAATTCAGGAGATCGAGGAGATGGAGGCAAGCCGGAAAGCGGCAAGGACGTGAGACTAGGAGGAAGAGGGCGGGAAGGTTAGCGCCGGATAGCTCCCCTGAACTGGCGCTTCACCCGAGGCGCCCAGACCTGAAGGGATCATCTCTGTGCCCGATACCGCGATACGCTGACCACGTTTCGAGGTATGGGCCGTCCCGAGGCTTGAAATTTTTCTGAAAAAGTGTGCAAAATTGAACAGATTGCCCCCCTTTTTGGGTGCAATCCTGTGGCATAATGCGGCGTTGTGTGTACCGCCGATATGCGTGGTGTGGATGCTCAGTTGAAAGAGCGGTTCCGGCATCCCAGGGCTTCGACACCTGTCGATGATTCTTTGTTCATCGCGGCAGTTCCTCTTTCAATCTGATGGCGATGCGGTCGCGGTCCCACCCGCACGGTCCATGCCAACACTGCATCTGAAAGGAGGCTCATTCGATGGTCGTGCTTGAAAAACCCGCATTCGATGCCGCCGCCTTTCTGGCGAGCGCCGGGCTGGGGCGGAGAATTGTGCAATTGGCGCCCAAGCAGGCCTTCTTTTCGCAGGGAGACAAGGCTGATTCCGTCTTCTATCTTCAGAAGGGCCGCGCAAAAATCACGGTCGTTTCACAAACCGGCAAGGAAGCCACCATCACGCTGATCTCCGCGGGCGCATTTGTGGGCGAAGAGGCGCTGGCGGCCGTGGCGGGACTGCGTTTGTCAACGGCTACTGCCCTTACCGCCTGCACCGCGCTCAAAATAAAGCGGGAAGAGATGATCCGCGTGATGCACGAGGAGCATAGCTTCTCCGACCTGTTCCTGAAGTTTCTGCTGGAGCGCAGCATGCGCATCCAGGCCGATCTGGTGGATCAGCTTTTCAACTCCAGTGAAAAGCGGCTGGCGCGGATTCTGCTGCTGATGGCGGAGTTTGGCAAGCCGGGCGAGCCGGAACAATTCATTCCCAAGATCTCGCAGGAGACGCTGGCGGAGATGATCGGCACCACGCGCTCCCGCGTGAGCTTTTTCATGAACCGCTTTCGCAAGCTCGGCCTTGTCGATTACAGCGACCGCATCCAAGTGCACAAGTCGCTGCTTAATGTGGTCCTGCTCGATCAATTACCCGTGCGCAGCGCTGAGAATCCGCCGATTGTGTCCGTTGCGTGAGCTCCCCGTCGCGATTCCCAGGAGTCCGCCACAAACACAATTAAAATCTCTTTGCTTCAGGTTATGCCCACACGCCCCGGAGATATTCAAAGAGAACGTCCCAGCGTTAAGGAGCGGGACAGTGAATTGAACCAGTCGCGAATCAGTCTACCGGTAAACTCCCAACAGATAGCACAACCTTAAGATCAGCAGCACTGTGCCTAGCCCTATGCCTGCCCCTTCGCTGGCGCCCCACCGGCCGTATCCGTAGTAGCCTCCGCCGCCGCTTTTGGTGGGGGCGCATGTAAAGGAATGTCGCAGTTGCGACGCTATGAACGCTGTGCAGTTTTGCTCGGTAGCCGTAGGACGGTGAGTGATCTTGAAGTTAAGGCTAATTGCAACGAGAACCCAGCGCTTAGCTCACGCCGGGGCCTTATTAGAATCGAGAACGTTGACCAGCGACCAGGGAGTGCCAGCCAGATCAAAGTGAAACTCTCCCTGTTGATCGATGACAAGCTTGCTTGCCGGATATCCATATTAACAGAGCTCCGGCCGCGTTCGAGATGGGGTTACTTACCTCGCTACGTCACTAATCGTTCGCCATTGGTCTACGCGAAAAGTTCCTCATGGCTGGACCGCCGATCCAGTTCTGGATTTGAGATCACCCGTAAAATTCAGCTGCTTCGATCCAACGGGCCGTATGTCGCGAATCATAGCGGGTACCATCACCATCTTTAAAATGCCGTTCAAGGGAATGGTACGTTTCGCACGGAGGAGGAAATAGGGCCAACATTCAGCGAATCCGTCCAATGCTTTGTGCATGTGGACAAAGGGCCTGAGCGTCGTCTGGCTGGGAAGCACAGAGGCCCACGGCGGACCGTGGGCCTCTGTCGTTACGGATGGTGCTTCGACGTTACTTGCCCTTTGGCTTAGACTCCTCCTTGGGCGCAGGAGCCGCATGTTGCGCAGGCGCAGCGTGTTGCGCAGGCGCGGCGTGTACGGGAGGAGCCGCATGTTGCGCAGGCGCAGCATGTTGTGCAGGTGCGGCATGTTCTGCAGGCGCGGCGTGTGCGGCAGGCGCAGCATGTTGTGCAGGAGCAGTGTGTTCCGCTGGCGCGGCGTGTGCGGCAGGCGCAGCATGTTGTGCAGGAGCAGTGTGTTCCGCTGGCGCGGCGTGTTGCGCAGGTGCAGCGTGTTGTGCAGGCGCGGCGTGTGTGGCAGGAGCCACATGTTGCGCAGGTGCAGCGTGTTCCGCTGGCGCGGCGTGTTGCGCAGGTGCAGCGTGTTGTGCAGGCGCGGCGTGTGTGGCAGGAGCCACATGTTGCGCAGGAGCAGCGTGTTCCGCTGGTGCGGCGTGTGCCGCAGGAGCAGCCTTTGGCGCAGCAGCCTTCGGTTCGACCTTTAGCTTGGCCTCAGCCTTCGGTTCGACCTTTGGCTTGGCTTCAACCGCCGGCGCAGCGTGCTTTTCCACGGGTAGCGGCTTGGCCGCGACCAGCGTCTTCGGGTGCCCGCCATTGGCCTTGGCAAAAGAGGTCTTGTCGGTCCTGGCCGTAGCTGCGTGCTGCGTCTGGAACGTGGTCGGCGCCACATGCGGCTCGTGTTCGACCGCCCGCTCGGTAGGCGTGGCCTGGTGCTGAATACCGTGCGGACCGCCGTTATACGCCACGTGATTGGGGTTGGCCACGATGCCCCTCTCCACCACCGTCCGGTCGATGTACGTGGTGTGGATGATGGTCTCATTCACATGCACAACCGCGGTGTTGTAGGCAAAGGAGCCGCCCCGCCACTCGCCGCCGGCAAAGCCGATGCCGCCGTAGCCGAAGCCGTAGTTCACTCCCCCGTAGTAGCCCACGTGCCGGCCCCAGTAGCCCTCATGGAACCTATAATGGCCGTCTTCCCAACCCCAATAGTGGGGCGTCCACAGCGCGCCTTCATACGGCGCCGGCACCCACGCGCCGGGTACCCAGTAGTAGTCCCCCTCGTCATTTGAATAAGCCCAGTAGCCGGGGACCCACATCAGGTTGGGTTGCGGGCATATGGGTTGTTCATAGACCGGCAACTCGGGCGGAGCAAATCCGACGCTGATGACGATTTGTGCGTGTGAAGATGCCGGAATCACCGATACGAGCAGAGCAAGCAAGAGCCAACGCGCAGAACGGAACAGTTGCATGAGAGAAACCTCCAGGTACCATTTTCGCTAAAAGCTGTCCGGCCCCTGTCTTCAACCTTCTGAGGCCCGCATTATGAGTTGTTTCGCCGGAGCAGGCGGCCTGCTCCGGCGGTTTAAGCGGCTACTTCTTCACCGGCGCTGCGGCCTTCTTTCTGGGCGTGGTCGACTTCTCCTGAATAAGCGTCAGCGAATCGGCGGCGTTGAACGGGTACAGGCGCACCGATTCTTGGCCCGTGGTGCTCAGGGTGACGTCTACACGGCG
>JBEKZR010000187.1:0-7169 GCA_049509715.1 Occallatibacter sp.
CCCAAACTCCCGCTCGATGACCAGCAACCCCTCCAGCAACTTCCGCGGCTCCAACTCCGTCTCCAGCTCGACCACCGCATTCACAAACCTGGGCTGCGCGGCAAAGCCCACTGGCGCGGTCGAGTAGAGCGAAGACCGGCCAACCACTCGCCCCAGCGATTCGAGCCGCAAAGCCGCCGCCGTCAGAGTCGCCTCCGGCCCGCCAGCCCAACTGGCCAGGTTCCCGCCCATTCCGATGTAGGCCGTCCGCATAGACTCCAGATTATCGCGGAGACCGAAGACCGTGGCGACAGACCGGACGGTAGATGAGAGGTAAACCCTGAGTCTGATAGCATCCACTTTGGAGACTTTTCAGGATGGACGCTCTCACCAACGCGAGCCTTGGCGCACGGCGCAATGAAGATATCGCACTCGATCTGCTCAAGTTTATAGCTGAAACGGCTGGCGTGGGGCGCACCGCTGTTCCGGCAACCGGCTTCAGCGGCGCCTCCGCGCCCAAGATGGAGGAGCAGGTAACTCAACTGCTCGAACTCTACAGCCGCTGCCTCAAGGCCGTCGAAGGCCAGGGGCCGGAGCAGAAGCAGGCAGGCAAAGGGCCAGAAAAAGAGGCTGCGCGATAACCGGCAAACCCATTCTGCGCGTTGCCGTCGCCGGAGCCGGCGCCTTTGGCAAGAACCATCTCCGCGTCTACCGCGAGTTGGAGACTGGCGGAGCGAGTGTCGCCCTGGTCGCGGCCGTCGAGCCCGACTCCGCCCGCGCCGCCGACATTGCGGCCAAATACGCAATCCCCGTCTTTTCCACCGTGGACGAGCTGCAGGCCGCCAATCTCAAGCTGGACGCAGCCACCGTCGCCGTGCCCACCGTCCATCATCATGCGGTAGCCTCGGCCCTGCTCGATGCGGGACTCGACCTGCTGGTGGAAAAGCCCCTGGCCGCGAGCCTCGCCGAGGCCGACGACCTGATCCAGAGAGCGGACAAAGGCAAGCGCATCCTGCAGCCGGGCCACCTGGAACGCTTCAACCCCGCTGTGCTGGCCGTCGAGCCGCGACTGCGCCGGCCCATGTTCTTTGAGGCCCACAGGCTCTCCATCTTCACGCCTCGCGCCCTGGACGTGGATGTGGTGCAGGACCTGATGATCCACGACCTGGACATCGTGCTCACCTTCGCCGCTTCCACGGTGCGCGAGGTCCGCGCCGTGGGCCTGCCCATCCTCTCGCCCAAGGTAGACATCGCCAACGTCCGCGTAGAGTTCGAGAGCGGCTGCGTGGCCAACTTCACCGCCTCGCGCGTCTCCACCGAGCGCGTCCGCAAGCTGCGCTTCTTTGAGCCGCGCCAGTACGTCTCCATCGACTACGCGCGCCAGGATTTGTTGGTGATTAAGGTGGATGAGGGCGCGGACAATGCCTCGCCGGCCGAATTGATCGCGTCGCTCCCGCCGCAGGTTGTCAGCCTGCTCCCGCCGGGTATCGCTGACGCAATCGCATCGGGCAAGATCGACCTCAAGAAGATTGACCCGGCATTGATTGCGCAGTTTACCAAACTGGCAAAGATTGATCCGTCGGTGATCGCACAGTTTATAAATTCTGCAGAACCGAAAGCGGGTTTGAGCTTCTCCAAACCAGCCGTCACGCCCGGCGAGCCGCTGCGGCTGGAGATCGAGTCCTTCCTCGATTCCGTCCGCACCCGTCGTGAGCCTCGTGTCACCGCCCGCCAGGGCCGCAATGCGCTGGCGCTGGCGCTGGAGATTCAAGCCTCCATGGCCGCTCATGCCCACCGCGCCGGACTCGAAGACTTCTTCAAGCCCGGCGCCTAAAGATTCAGCGCTCTTCCCATTTTGAAGAGCGCTGGGATAGTCGCTATGAGCAATCCAGCCACACCTACGGAATAGGCTGCGGCCTTCCAGCCGGAGACGTACCCTTCCCTGATGGCAAGCACCACCAGCAGAGATAACACCGGCAGGTTCAAGGCCACGGCCGTTGCAACACCTGGCATATAGCTTCGCAGTGCTACGGTTAACGCGAGGTGCGGAATCAGGACATTGGCCAGCGTAACGGCCATGCATCCAAAAGCCAAGTAGGTCCAGACCGTCTGTTTGCCCGATACTGCGCTCAACCATGTGATAGCGAAAGCCAGGACGGTTAAGACCACCACTGCAAAACGAAAGACACCCGGCGTAACGCGGTTATGCCAGAGAACTGCGCGTTTCGACCAGCCCGGAAGCCAAATGGCCTCTTCGGCATTGTGCAGAGTCACGACAATCGGGAAAAGCCACAGTAGATTCCGGTAATTCATCGCTGTCTCCTTACTCGATTCCGAGGGCCGCGTCCTTTGAAACAGCTACACCTGCCGGATAGGGCCTGACAGTCGTTGGACAGCAGATCATTCAACCTCTCGGCTTTCTTGGAAACAGCATCGGCGTTCTGGATTTGTACTCCAGATACGAAGTCCCAAAGCGAAGCTCCAGTTCCCGTTCTTCATACACCTTCACGAAGAAAAGCAACGCCGGCGTGAAGAGGATCAGCGCCCAGAGCACAAACAGCACTGACTGAAACCAGATCCCCAACGACAGAAGAAAGGCCAGAATCGCAAGCACCATCGGATTGCGCGTCCAGGCATACATCCAATCCGCCGCCAGTTTCCGGCTGAGCACGATGAAAAATGGCGCGCCGAAGCCCTTCAACGCAAGGTTCGCCACGGTAAGGAAAACAGCCGCGCCGGTAACAATGGTTAACGACAAGCCGATCATCGTTGGCACCGGGAGTACCCAGTCGGACCAATCCCGACGAGTGGTTATTGCTCGAATCGTGCCCAGGCCCAATAGATTCGCCACGGCAAATTGGACAAACGTCGTGATCCAAACGACGCCGCTTCTCGTCAGGTGCCGGTCGAGTATCTTCCTCCCTAGCCAGACAACGGGAAATACCAATAACACCCCTCCCAGAATGATCGATAGATTCATAACATCTGAAAGAGGTGTTTCGAAGGCCCACTTCATGAGAAACACTGCCAGCGCAAAAAGAGCAATTTTGAAAAACAATTCGACGGCATATTTCACAGCAGTCACCCGTGATGTTTTCATCCTCACCGTAGATGGTCAGTCTCCCAAAAAAAGCTGGAAGCTATCAGCTAGCACCTAAGAGCTGTTAGCTGATAGCTGTCAGCTGCTTTCACGCAATGCCCAGCACCCGGTTCAGGAAGCCCACAATGTACTTCCACACCAGGTAGTAACCCGCCAGTGCGGCCAAAAAGCAAGGCGCGATCAGCACATAAGGCACCGCGCAGACATGAAACCATGTAACGCCGGCTGAGTCGAATTCAAGCACGCCCAGGCAAGTCGCCACCAGCGCGCCCACCGGCGCCAGAAGCAGCGGCAACGCCGCCCCGTACACGCCAATCGGCAGGTGCGTGTGCTCATGCGAGCAGAGCCAGAGCATATTCCACAGGCCCCAGAGCAGGGGCACCACGGCCATGGGAAAGATAATCGCCTGTTCGATGGGAACCGGCACCTTCAGCACGATCCGCACCACGATAAAAACGGTCAGCAGCAGCGGCAGAACCAGCGTGGGCACAAATATCCCCGCCAGATATGCGCGAAGATAGGAATGGGTATTCATAGCTTCCTCCTTGTTTGCAGTTTGTTGGCGGACGGATTGTCCGCGGGTTACAGGTAATAGAGAAACACGGGAATCGCCGCCGGAAAGAAAACGGCGAGGCCCACTAGACCGGCCGCGAGCGCTCCGTCGAACCAGGCCCAGTTGAACCAAGCCCAGCCAGGCAAGGCCGGCGCAGCGGAGTTAGCGTCCAGCCGCCGCAGCATCGCCGGCCACAGGTCGCGGCCCGGTCCGGCGTCGCCTTCCACCGGCGGCAGCGCCTGTTGCAACAGTTTCTTCATGCGTTCCTCATCGTGTGCATTCATGGCGTAATCCCCTGCCTTTCCAGGTCCGTTCTCAGCAAGCGCAGCGCGCGAAAGACGCGCAGTTTGACGGCCGCAATTGAAATGCCCAGCGCCGCGGCCACTTCTTTTTGCGGCTGCTCCTCGATCACCGCCAGCGTGGCCGCAACCCGCAGCTTGGGCGGCAACCGCCCAAAGGCCAACGCGGTCTTGCGCCGGATCTCCGCGGTGATGGCCGGGTCGGCAATTGCCGGAGCCGCCAAGCCGGCGGAAAATTCCTCGGGCAACTCGCTCTCGGGCCGCACAGTTCGCAGCCAGTCCAGTGCTGCGCGCGTGGCGATGCGGCGCGCCCAGCCTTCGAATCCACGCGAGGGCTCAAACCTGGCGTGGGTCCGGTAGATGCGCCAGAAGGTCTCCACGGTCAGGTCCTCGGCCGCCGCTGGGTTGCGAACGATGCACAGAATCCAGCCGTAAACTGCGCGCTGATGCAGACGGAAGAGCGTTTCAAAGGCGGCTTCGATAGCTTCGGCGTTGCCTTGCCGGAACTCCCTCAGGACGTCGCTCGATCCGCTTTGCATTCGCCCTTCCCCTTCTATCCATCCTTACGTGCCTGCAAGCAGAAAGGTTACATCCTGCCAGCCGCGTGCGTTGCCGTGGCGGGTCGAGCGCCCAGAACCCGCCTCTGCCAGCGGGCCTGCGGCGCCCAGGGGGTCCGATCGGGATAAAGCGGTTTTCCATTGAAAAGAAAGCGTTTTCCCGGTCCGCTTGACAGCGGCCTCCTGGGAGCATTAGGTTGGCAACCTGAAGGCGGACGGGGGTTTCACGGCAATAGAGAACGGGATTAAATCGCCGGAACTGAAAACTGATCCCTGACCCCTGATCTCTGAGAGAGGAATGCGATGAACAGCCTCGGATTGCGAATTGTAGCGGCAGGGTTGGCGTGTTTCGGAGTGGCGTGGGTCGCCGGAGCGCAGGATGCTCAGAAGCCCGCGTATTTGGACCCCAGCTTGCCCGCGGAGCAGCGTGCGGCGGACCTCGTGAGCCGGATGACGCTGGAAGAGAAGGCTACGCAGTTGGTGAATCAGGCGCGGGCCATTCCGCGGCTCAATGTGCCGGCCTACGACTGGTGGAGCGAAGCGCTGCACGGCGTGGCCGTGAATGGAACCACTGAGTTTCCCGAGCCCATCGGCCTGGCCGCCACATTCGATACGCCGGGCATCCACGAGATGGCAGTGGTCATCGGCACTGAAGGGCGCATCAAGCACGTCCAGGATGTGCGCGCCGGGCACAGCAACATCATGGAGGGCCTGGACTTCTGGGCGCCCAACGTCAACATCGTCCGCGATCCCCGCTGGGGCCGCGGCCAGGAAACCTATGGCGAAGACCCGTTCCTGACCGCGCGCATGGGCGTGGCCTTTGTCACCGGCATGCAGGGCGACGATCCGCGCTATTATCGCGTCATCTCCACCCCCAAGCACTTTGCCGTGCATAGCGGGCCGGAACCCACGCGCCACTCGGCCGACGTGACGGTCAGCAAGCACGACGAACTGGACACCTATCTGCCCGCCTTCCGGGCCACGGTGACCGAGGCCAAGGCCGATTCCGTCATGTGCGCCTACAACAGCATCAACGGCCAGCCCGCCTGCGCCAACGAGTTCCTGCTCCAGGACCAGCTTCGCGGCAAGTGGGGCTTCAAGGGCTACGTAGTGTCGGACTGCGGCGCGGTCGTAGACATCTTCACCGGCCACCACTACAAGCCGACCCAGGCCGAGTCGTCGGCCATCAGCCTGCAACGCGGCATGGACAACGAGTGCATCGACTTTTTCACCAAGGTCAACGACGACCACGACTACAAGCCCTATCTCGACGCCGTAAAGCAGGGCTTCCTCAAGGAGAGCGACATCGACGTTGCCGTCACGCGGCTCTTCACCGCGCGGATGAAGCTGGGCATGTTCGATCCGCCGGAGATGGTGCCCTATTCAACCATCGACGAGAAGCTTCTTGACAGCGCCGGGCATCGCGCCATGGCCCGCAAACTGGCCAACGAGTCCATGGTTCTGCTCAAGAACGACGGCGTGCTGCCGCTGCGCGCCTCAGGCATCAGAATCGCCGTGGTCGGCCCGCTGGCCGACCAGACGCGTCCGCTGCTGGGCAACTACACCGGCATTCCCAGCCACACGGTCTCGGTGCTGGAGGGCCTGCAGAACGAGTTCTCCGCAGCCACCATCAAATATGTGCCCGGCACGCAGTTCCTGGGTAACGAAGCCGCGCCCGTGCCTGACGGGTTGCTCACCACCGACGGCAAGCCGGGCGTAAAGGCCAGCTACGCCAGGTTCGACATGGCCGCGATGATGGCCAATCCAGCTGCCAGCCCCGCGCCGCTAGTCACGCGCGTCGAGCAGGGCATCGACCTCTCGTCCGCCACGCTTCCGGTTGAGGTAGCCGGGATCAACCCGCTCATTGTTCGCTGGGAGGGAACTCTCATCGCGCAAGAGACCGGCGACTACAACCTCGGCCTCCAAGCCGGCGGATTTTTCCGCGTCCAGCTCGACGGCAAGAATCTCACCTTCGCCTGGGGCGGCAACGCCGTGGAAACGAAACTCGGCCGCGTCCACCTCGAGGCCGGCAAGCCGGCACAGTTGCAGGTCGATTACGTACCGCCCGAAGGGTCCTCAATGGTGGCTCGCCTGGTCTGGTCCAAGGTCGACCTCACGCCCAGGCCGGAGGCCGTTGCCGCCGCTAAGGGCGCCGACGTCGTGATAGCTGTGGTGGGCATTACCAGTGAACTCGAAGGCGAGGAGATGCAGGTCAATGAGGTGGGTTTCAAGGGCGGCGATCGCACCAGTATCGACCTGCCCAAGCCCGAGCAGGACCTGCTCGAAGCCGTGGCCGCTGCCGGCAAACCCCTGGTGGTGGTACTCATCAACGGCAGCGCCCTGGGCGTGAACTGGGCCAAGGACCACGCCAACGCCATCCTCGAAGCCTGGTATCCGGGCGAAGAGGGCGGATCGGCCGTCGCCGAGACGCTTTCAGGCCGCAACAACCCCGGGGCCCGGCTGCCGGTAACCTTCTACAAGGATGTGAGCCAGTTGCCGCCCTTCGAGGATTACGCGATGAAAGGCCGCACCTACCGCTATTTTGAAGGAACGCCGCTTTATCCCTTCAGGTATGGCCTGAGTTACACCACATTCTCTTACAGCGGATTGACCGTTCCCACCATTGCGGTGCCGGCGGGCAGCCCGGTGGTTGTTGATGTGACTGTTACCAATACCGGACG
>JBEKZR010000188.1:0-7105 GCA_049509715.1 Occallatibacter sp.
ATCAAGGTAAGCTGGTAGGCCCGCGCGTCCTCCGGATCGATCCTCCTCTGCAGGAGTTCCCTGGCCTCGAGTGAAGAAACGCAGTGACTCACGTTGCCCCGCGTGGTGCCAAAGGTCTCCGCCAACTGCGACGGCTTGACGGGCCGCGGCGCCTCAAAAAACATTGCCGTCAACACCAGCCCCTCCAGAAAACTCAGGCTGTCGGCGGCCAGCGCCCGCGCGGCAAGCGATTCGAACCGGCGCGCGGCCCGGTTGACAGCGAACATGGGGCTTTCGTGGAGGAATGCATCGATGCGCACGGCCTTCTCCTAATGGTTTAGCATCTCAACTATTCAGAACAATATCAAATTATCCTTGCGAAACAACTCATGGGCGGTCAGAATTACCGGGAAAGAATAATGTGCCAACTTTGAAATCGATCTCCATTGCGGGTTGCCTGTTGCTGGCAGCCTGCGCGCAACGAGCTTCAGCGCAAGCCGCCGCGCCTTCTCAAACCGCTCCGTCTTCTCAAGCCACTCCGCTTCCGCATCCCTCGGAGACCATGGTGGTTCTCGGCTCGCCCGTTCCTGTGCCTTTGGCGGAGTCTTCCGCTTCGGTGGTCGTGCTGCCGGTTGAAGACAAAGCTCTCACGCTGGAGTCGCCGCAGGATCTGCTGCGCCAGGATTCGTCGGTTTTTCTCGAAGAGCGCGGCGCGGGCGGCGGACAGACGGATCTGATTCTGCGCGGAGGAACCTTTGAGCAGGCCCTGGTGCTGTTGAATGGCTTCCGGATCGACGACAGCCAGACCGCGCATCACAATCTTGACCTGCCCATTCCGCTCGATGCGATGGACTCGATCGAGGTGCTGCACGGCGCCGGCTCCACGCTGCATGGTGAGGACGCGTTGAGCGGCGTCGTCGACTTTCTCACCGCCGCGCCCTCCGCAACCTCGTTGCGTCTTCGCTTGGGAGGGGGCAGCTTTGAGTCGAACGAAGAGTCGCTGCTGGCCGCTGTGGCGCGCAAGCGGTGGAGCAGCCGGTTGACCGCAAACCGCAACTTTTCCACCGGCTTCATAGCCGACCGCGATTACCGCAACGAGGATACTTCTTCAGAGAGCTGGGTCAGTTCGCGGCTGGGCATCTCCGACCTGCTCTTTGCCGCGAGCGACCGTTCATTCGGAGCAAACCAGTTTTATGGTCCCTATAACTCATGGGAGCGGACCAAAGGATGGTTTGCCTCCGGCCGCCAGGAGTTAGGCAGCCGCACCGTGGCGGCCTTCGGTTATCGGCGCCACACGGACGAGTTTGTCCTGCTGCGCGACGATCCCGCCGTTTACGAAAACAACCACGTGGACGGATCGTGGCAGGCCTCTTTGCGCCATACGCTGCCGGTCGCGACCTCCTCGGTGCTCTTGTTAGGGCTGGAGTCGGACGGCGACAGCATTCACAGCAACAATCTCGGCCTTCATGCCCGCAATCGCGGCGCGGGCTACGCGGACCTGGACCTGAGGCCCGGCAAAAGCCGCTGGAACTTATCCGCCGGCTTACGCGAGGAGTTATTCTCGGGAGGGTTGCAGTCCGCGCTGGCGCCGCACCTGGCAGGCAGTTTGCGGCTGACCGATCAAATCAAGCTGCGCGCCAGCGGAGGCTATGGATTCAGGCTTCCCACTTATACCGACCTTTATTACTCCGATCCAGCCACCATCGGCAATCCGAATCTAAAGCCGGAGTCAGCCTGGTCCGGAGAGGCGGGAGCCGATGGGGCGCTATCCAGCCGCCTTTTGATTTCGGCCACGGGGTTTTATTCCCGCCAGCACGACGCCATCGACTATGTGCGCGCCGCGTCCTTGCCTAACTCTCTTTTGCCCGCATGGTGCACAGTCAACACATGGTGCGCAGTCAACCTCAGCGGCCTGCATTTTGCGGGAGTCGAGTCTTCAGCAACCTGGACGCCCGCAAAGGGACAAAAGGTTCAGGCCGCGTGGACCGCAGTTATCGGCGCGCAGCCGCCCTTGAACGGGCTGCAATCGGAGTATGCCCTCAACTATCCTGTCGAAAATCTTCATGTCACATGGACGGCGGCGCTGGGATACGCTCTCATGGTGACGAATTCAGTGGCCATCGCAAAGCCCTATCAGCAGCCAGGCAACCCGCCGTGGAACGCGAACCCCTACCCCGTATGGAACGCCGTGTTGACGCGCGACGCGGGAAAGATTCGCCCCTATCTCCGCCTGGGAAACCTGAGCAACACCGGTTATCAGGAGATCAACGGCGTCACCATGCCGGGCCGGTCGATTACCGGAGGCATATCCCTCTGGCTCGGGCGGTGATTCTTTCGCTTAAAATTGATGCGGGTGACGCGAAATTCTGATAACCTGTCCTCGTACCTCGCGAGTCCGCGCCAGTTTCCCCTCGATTTCACGCAGTACAACACAGAGGATAGAAGTCATGAGCAATCCCGCACGGCACCATCACATCGATTACATCGAGTTCACTGCAACAGACATGGAACGGACAAAGCAGTTTTACACGACTGTCTTCGGCTGGAGGTTCAAGGACTGGGGGCCGGAGTACATCGACTTTAACGGGGCCGGGATCAGAGGCGGCTTCGCCAAGAGCAAGCCGCATGAGGCGCCACCAAAGTTTGCGCCCCTGGTTGTGCTTTACTCCGCGGACCTGGAGGCCACTGAACTCACAATTGCGGCTGCGGGCGGCAGCATCGTTGTGCCCACCTTCGCGTTTCCCGGCGGGCGGCGTTTCCACTTCTCCGATGGGGTGGGGAACGTGCTGGGCGTGTGGTCGAAGTGAAGGACAGTGATCAGTGAACAGTGAACAGTGGTCAGTTCTCCCAGGTCTCTCCGCCGCGGCGAACGAGAGCTGGGGCACCCACGTTTGCGGATTAAATTGGACGGCCACACCCGGAACGGATTGAATCAGACGGCCGCAGTGGCGCGGGTTTCCAGTTCGGCAAGGCGCCCGGCGAGCAGGGTTTCCAGCTTGACCAGCGCGGCCGAGAAGCCTTCAATGCCTTCCTTCAGCTTGTCGGTGGCCATGCGGTCGGCGGCGTGCATCGAGTCAAAGACCGCCTTGTCCACGGCGATCTTATCGATGGATAGCGCCTGGGCGGCCTGAGGCGAGAGCTTACGCGGCAGATCGCCCACGGCAGCCTCTAACTCGGCCAGCAGTTGCGGAGAGATGGTGAGCAGGTCGCAACCGGCCAGTTCCTTGATCTCGCCGATGTTGCGGAAGCTGGCGCCCATGACCTGTGTCTTGTAGCCAAATTTCTTGTAGTAGTTATAGACATGAGTCACGGAGATCACTCCGGGGTCTTCAGCGCCGTGGAAATCCTTGCCGGTGTCCTTCTTGTACCAGTCGAGGATGCGGCCGACGAAGGGCGAGACGAGCGTGACGCCGGCTTCGGCCGCGGCGATGGCCTGGTGCAGGCCGAAAAGCAGCGTCAGGTTGCAGTGGATGCCGTCCTTCTCAAGGACTTCGGCGGCGCGGATGCCCTCCCATGTGGAGGCGATCTTGACCAGCACGCGCTCGCGGCCGATGTCCTCGGCGTCGTACTGCGCGATGATGGAGCGGGCCTGCGCGATGGTGGCCTGGGTGTCATAGGAGAGGCGGGCGTCGACTTCGGTCGAGACGCGGCCGGGAACGATGGCCAGAATCTTTTTGCCGAAGGCGATGGCCAGCCGCTGGAAGGCGAGATTGGCGATAGCCGCATCGGTTGCGCCGCTCCCAAGTTTCTTGCGGGCTGCGAGCAGCACTTCGTCCACGATGGGCTGGTACTGAGGCATCTGCGCGGCGGCGGTAATCAGCGAAGGGTTGGTGGTCGAGTCCTGGGGGCGGAACTTTCCAATCGCCTCAATGTCGCCGGTGTCGGCCACGACCACGGTGTAGCTGTGCAACTGGTCCAATAAATTCTGCGGCATGATTCCTCCTGGGGATGGGAGCTTCGAGCGTGTTCAACTCCAGTGTACCGCTGTTTAGATTCAACCGGGGGCTAGGTTGCACACCCGACTGTTCCGAGCCGCCTGAAGCGATGCAGAATCTCAAGCGAAGTCTGGTCCTGCCTGCAAGAGCGGCGCGAACCCTCCTGGGCCTGTAAATGGACTTGCGTTTAGTAACGCTATATGAAAATATACTTGCATATGGTTAAACGGCGCTATTGGCGCGGTCTGCTGGAAGCGGCCTGGGAGAAGCGCTCGATTCTTTGGCTATCCGGGGTGCGCCGTGTAGGGAAAACGTACTTGTGCAAGAGTCTGCCGGGGATTGAGTACTTTGACTGCGAGCTGCCGAGTGCACGGCGCATGATGCAAGATCCAGAGGCCTTTCTGGACGGACTGCGCGGTAAGAGGATCGTTCTGGATGAAATCCATCGTCTCAGCAACCCGTCTGAATTGCTCAAGATTGCCGCTGACCATTACCGCGATATTCATGTCATCGCCACAGGCTCCTCGACTCTGGGCGCGTCTCGCAAGTTTCGCGACACCTTGACCGGCCGCAAGCGCGACATTTGGCTGACGCCAATGACTCTTTCGGATCTTGCGGATGCCAAGGCGACCAGTTTGGAGCATCGTTTTCTGCGGGGCGGCTTGCCTCCTTTTTTCCTGGAACCCGAGGTGGATGAAAGGGATTTTCAGGAATGGATGGACGCTTATTGGGCAAAAGACATCCAGGAAATGTTCCGTCTCGAACGCCGGGATTCGTTTCAAAAACTGACTGAACTCATTCTGACGCAGAGCGGAGGCATCTTTGAAGCCACACATTTTGCCGGACCATGCGAGGTCAGCCGTCCAACCATCACCAACTATCTTCGTGTTCTTGAGGCGACGTATGTGGCTCACATCATCCGGCCTTACAGCGCGCGCAAGTCAAGTGAGATCGTGTCAGCGCCAAAAGTCTATGGATTCGACACCGGGTTTATCTGCTATTACCGCGGCTGGCCGCAATTGCGGCAAGAAGACATGGGAAGCCTGTGGGAACATTTCGTGCTGAACGAAATCATGGCTCGGATGCAGACGCGCAATCTCTCGTATTGGCGGGATAAACGCGGGCATGAGATTGATTTTGTCATGGCATTCCGCGGCGGTAATCCGGTTGCGATCGAATGTAAATGGTGCGCCGACAAATTCGATGCCACCAACCTCAAAGCCTTCCGGCGGCAGCATCCCCAGGGAGAAAATGTAGTGCTGGCAGCGGACGTGAAAGCTGCTTTTCAGAGAAACTACGAATCGCTGAAAGTTCGCTTTGAAGGGCTGGAGTCCTTCGTTTCCCGCATGGCGAGAGCCTAGCAGCTATACCGTAGTTGGCGACGACCACGGTGTACTGGCGCAACTGGTCAAGCAGATTTTGCGGCATGATTCCTTCTGGGGATAGGAGCTTCAAGCGTGTTCAACTCCAGTGTACCGCTGCCGGCATTCATCGTTGTTTTGAAGCGCATGAAATGAGCTTTAATATCGCGGGGTTATGCAGGAATGCTATATTGCTGTGCAGCCGGAAAAGCCGATGGAAGTTCCGGCTCAAATCCACCTGTCTTTGAATTATCAGCATCGATTCACCTCGAAGGAGAAGTCGTGAAGCGTCCGTTTGGAGTGAGTTTTTCAGCAGTTCTTCTCATACTTGGGTCGCTGTTTCAGTTGCTGATGGCCGTCGGCATGGCGTTCAGTGGAGTTGTTTTGCGTACACAGATCCATTCCGGCGGGTTTCCGGGCGCGACGGCTGCCGCGCCTGTGCCTGACTGGATGCCTGTTTTCATGTACGCCTTCTGCGTCTTCTTCATTGCCCTGGCGGCATGGGGAATCGTGACCGCGGTGGGACTCTTCCGGCTGCGCCGCTGGGCGCGGTATTCCGTGCTTGTGATAGGCGGTTTAGTGGCCGTTTTTAGTTTTGTTCAGCTCTTGGTCATGCTGCTCATGATGCTTGTGCCCTTGCCTGTACCACCCACCGTGGATGCATCCCAGATGCAAACCGTGCTGGCTATCACCAAGGTTGTTTTTGGAGTGATGGCTTTCGTTCACGCAATTGTCTGCGCCGTGGGCGTTTCCTGGCTGGTTTACTTCAATCGGCAAAAGGTGCGCGAGGCATTTACCGGAGAGCCCGGCACAGTCGTGGAGAGCCGCCGCCCAATCCTGATCTCCGTGATTGCCGTGCTGAACATGATTGGAGCTGTCTCTTGCCTGCTAATGGTTTTTCTTCCCCTGCCGGGAGTAATCTTTGGGTGGATGTTTGATGGCTGGGGGAAAGCGGCGCTCTATCTTGTCTTTGCCGGCCTGACGGCGTCGGTGGGTGTAGGTCTGTGGCAACTGAAGGAGTGGGGACGGCTGCTTGCTCTGGCCATGCAGGCCTTCGGGCTGGTAAACACCGCTGTTTATATCCTGCGTCCCGCGCTGATGTTGCGCTACGTCGCGGAGATTCAGCAGAGAATGACTCCCATGCAACCGCAGATGCAGTTGCCGGAGCGGTTTCAGGCCACAATGTACAGTGTCTCGTTCGGCTTCGGGGTTTTGCTTTGCATCGCGATTGTCGCGGTTTTGATCTATTACCGTAAGGCTTTTCAACGCGCGGTTGAACCATTGCAGATTGAATCCGCTTCGCCTTTGTAGCTGGAAGCGATGGATGCGGTTTAGGCTTGTGTTTCTTCCGGCTGGAAGGTATTAGCCAGGACGCCGAGGCCGGGGATGGAGACTTCCACTCGATCCCCAGCCTGGAGCGGGCCTATGCCGGAGGGAGTTCCGGTGAGGATGAGGTCGCCGGGCTCGAGAGTCATGATGGAGGTGATGTGGGCGAGCAGGGCGGGGATGGGAAAGATGAAGTCGAGGGTTGAGCCGCGCTGACGGAGCTCGCCGTTGACGCGGGTCTCGATGGTCAGGCCGGCTTCGAGGTCCAGTTCATCGCTCACCAGAGGGCCGGCGGGGCAGAAGGTATCGAAGCCCTTGGCGCGGGTCCACTGGTCGTCCTTTGCCTGCAGATCGCGGGCGGTCACGTCGTTGGCCAGGGTAAGGCCGCGAACGGCGGAACGCCAGGCTTGGGGCTTGAGGTTGCGGACGCGGCGGGCGATGACCAGCGCCAGCTCGCCCTCGTAGTCCACGCGGGCGGAGGCGGCGGGCATGCGGACGACCCCA
>JBEKZR010000189.1:0-7060 GCA_049509715.1 Occallatibacter sp.
GGTCGGGGAGAGAGGATTTGAACCTCCGACCCCCTGGTCCCGAACCAGGTGCTCTACCAGGCTGAGCCACTCCCCGAACTTGGGTTGCAGGAGCGTATCGTTGGGGCGCGGCCTGGCGCGTTTGGCCCCTTGATTGCGCTTCGACCAGTGTAGCAGAATTCCGGGTGCTGCAGGGCCGCGCTCCATGGCTCGGACTCGCGTGACGTTCATGCGATTGCCCCGCTTCGCCGCCACCCCTACGCCTTCAC
The DNA here is from genome assembly GCA_049509715.1 of Occallatibacter sp. Lineage (GTDB taxonomy): Bacteria > Acidobacteriota > Terriglobia > Terriglobales > Acidobacteriaceae > Telmatobacter. The sequence goes on from JBEKZR010000189.1 coordinate 249, forward strand.
AAAAATCCGCTTGTGGTACAGCACCCACGCCGGAACAATACAAAGCGCGGTAAACGACACCGAGTAGGCAAACGCGGCCCAGCCCGGATCGGGGATATGCGCGAAGATGTGGACGAAGACCCAGGCCAGCACGTCCGTCCGCCGTCCGCCCACGGTAAAACGAATGTTCCAGAGCGCGCCCGGCAGCAACTCGCTGAACATGTAAGCCACAATGGCGTTCGAGCCGAAGACCAGCCACGGCCATATAACTCCTTTGCTCCGGCCCCGTCCCCAGCCTCGCTGTTCCACGGCCCAGTAAACCAGCGTGAACACAGCCAGCGACCATCCCGCCGCCACCAGCACATACGAACTGGTCCACAGGTTCTTGTTGAGAGGAAACCAGAGAGACCATAAGTAGCCCGAACCTAGACAAGCCACCGTGCCCAATGCCAGTCCCAGTGTCTTGGCCTTGACCGCCCTCTGTTCCCGCAGCCACAGCCCGGCCAGCAGCCCCAGCAGCGCCGTGCCCACGGCAGGAATGTCGCTGAGCAGCCCCTCGGGATCGCGCAGGTTGTGGGCTGGCGGATCCAGATAGAGGTGATATGGAAAGATGTGCCGGTCGAGCCACGAGACCAGGTTCAGGCTCCGATCCATGAAGGGAATATCGCGCCCCGGCACGCCGGCTCCCGGCACCGGAACCCAGCGCAGCAGAACCCAGTAGCCCACCAGCAACGCCCCGGCCACGGCAATCTTTGTCCACACGCGCTTATCCCACAGATAAAAAAGTCCTACCGCCAGGTAGCAGACCGCAATCCGCTGCAGCACCCCATAAATCCGCAGGTGCGCAAGCTCAAAAAACGGAAACCCGTTCACCACAATCCCCAGCAGAAACAGAATTCCCGTCCGCCGCGCCGTGTGCCAGGCCAGTTCCGCCCTCGTTGCCCCGCGAGCCAGCCGCGCCTCAAACGCAAACACGATCGACGCCCCCGCCACAAACACGAAGGTGGGAAACACCAGGTCGGTCGGCGTCAGGCCGTTCCACTCGGCGTGGTTCATGAAGCTCCAGGAGCCGGGACCGCCGTTGTTGTTCACCATGATCATGAAGGCGATGGTGATGCCGCGCAGCACATCCAGCGAGAGCAGCCGCCGCGCGGGCGTGGGAGCCAGAGCCGGGTTCGTCATTGCGCTTCGATTCTCCCTGACTGCCGGTTGCAGTGCCGCCCATACCCTACGCGCTCAGGGCCCCATTTGCCAAACCCGCCCGCCAACCCCACCTGAAATCTCTCTGTCGCCTCCAGCCCCTTCACTGCGATAGCATTACCAGGGAGGATGCATCCCGAAGCCACAGCACTCGAGTCCGGGGCCCCCGGCGACGGGTCTTTGTCGCTGGGGTGGAAGTCGACGCGACCAACAGCGAGCGGCGACCCTGCAGGCAATTAAAAAGTACACAGTATCCCTGGTAATGCCGTACACTTCCCCTTCAGAGAATTCCTGCAAGACTGCTTGCGCTCACTTGGAGGCTAAACGTGGCAGAATTTCAGCCCTTTGTTCCGGCCAGCGAGAACCGCCCCGAATTCACCCTCCGCGCCGTTCTGCTCGGCTCGTTTTTCGGCCTCATCTTCGGCGCCGTCACCGTCTATGTGGGCCTGCGCGCCGGGCTCACCGTGGCCGCTTCCATCCCCATCGCGGTGCTATCGATCAGCATTCTCCGCGCCTTCGGCCGGGCTTCCATCCTGGAGAACATCATCGTCCAGACCACCGGCAACGCCGGCCAGTCCATCGCCGCGGGCGTCATCTTCACCCTCCCCGCCCTCATCTTCCTGGGCTTCGACCTGGAGTATGCGCGCATCTTCATGCTGGCTTTGATCGGCGGCTTTCTCGGCGTGCTCTTCATGGTGCCCCTGCGCCGCCCGCTGATCGTCGAGGAGCACGGCAACCTGGCCTTTCCCGAAGGCACGGCCTGCGCCGACGTGCTGATTGCCGGCGAAAAGGGAGGCTCGTTTGCCAGCCGTGTCTTCTTTGGCCTCGGCCTGGGCGCGCTCTACGCCTTCTTCCAGAATGAAAACCTCTTCGGCGCATGGCCCGGCACGCCTGAATTCCGGCCCGACTTCGGCCCCCAGCACGTGCTCAAAGGCGCGTCCATCAAGGCCGACGCCACCAGCGAGTACCTGGGCGTGGGCTACATCATCGGCCCGCGCACCGCAGGCGTGATGTTTGCCGGCGGCGTCCTTTCCTGGCTGGTGCTGATGCCCTTGATCTACTTCTTCGGCAAGGCGCTGCCCGGTCCTGTCTATCCCGGCACCGTCCCCATCGCGCAGATGGGCCCCAGCGATCTCTGGATCACCTATATCCGTCCCATGGGCGCCGGAGCCGTGGCCGCCGCCGGACTCATCACCCTCATCAAGACCATGCCCACCATCTTCGCCGCGCTCAGCGCCGGCTTCAAGAATATGCGCAAGGGCGCGGACGCAACAGCAGCCAAGCCCCTCCGCACCGAGGATGATTTTTCCATGGGCATGGCCATCATCGGCTCCGCGCTGCTGGTGGTGCTGATGTTCTTCTTCCTCTACTTCAAGCCGGTGCCGGGAGCGCAGTTGGGAGTCATTGAAAATCTGGCCGCCTCGCTGCTCATCGTCTTCTTCGGATTCCTCTTTGTGACCGTCAGCTCGCGCATCGTCGGCCTCATCGGCTCCTCCGCCAACCCCGTCTCCGGCATGACCATCGCCACGCTGATGGCCACCTCGGCCATCTTCCTGGTCGCGGGCTGGACCGCCCCGGCCTTCGGCGCGTTGGCCATTACCATCGGCGGCGTCGTCTGCATCGCCTCGTGCGAGGCCGGCGACACCTCCCAGGACCTCAAGACCGGCTTCCTCATCGGGGCCACGCCGCGCAAACAGAGGTGGGCCTTCCTCGTAGGCATTCTGGTCTCAACCTTCGCCGTCGGCGGCACCCTCATAGCGATGAACAAGGTGCTGCAGGAGTTCCACGCGGCCCCGCAGGCCTGGGATCTCTCCGTCCCGCACTCCGGCGTCGTGGTGCAGTCGAATCCCGAGGGCATGAATGACCGGGTTCCCGTCATCGGCGCGGACAAGAAGATCACTCTGCACGCCAAGAGCGAATACATCGTGCTGAATGCGCTCGGCTCCAGCGAGCTGGCCGACGGCAAATACCTCTACTCGCCCGCCACCAGGCGCATCGAGGTCCAGTGGATCCCCGGCATCGGCGGCGAAAAGGCCCCAGCCCCGCAGGCTCGCCTCATGGCCACCGTGATCAACGGAATCCTCAGCCGCAAGCTCCCCTGGGGACTGGTGCTGCTGGGCGTCTCCATCGTCTTCACCGTCGAGCTGCTGGGCATTCGCTCGCTGGCCTTCGCCGTCGGCGCCTATCTCTCCATCGGCACCACCCTGGCCATCTTTGTGGGCGGCATCATGCGCTGGATGGTCGACGCCGCGGTGAAGAAGGCGGGCGGCGACGCGAACGCGGAGGGCGACGTCTCGCCGGGCTCGCTCTTTGCTTCGGGCCTCATCGCCGCCGGCGGCATCGCCGGATTGATCGGCGTGGCGCTCAAGGGCTACGCGACGACGGTTCATCCCGACAATCCGGTGAGCCCCATCCACTTCCATCTCACCGACAACCCCGCCGTCTCGGTTCTGGCCTTTGCAATGCTCGCTGGGGCTCTGTATTACTTCGCCCGCAAGCCGCTGAAGAAGTAAGTTTACATTGAACCCCTAGCGCGCCTCGAACAGGGGATCCGATGAAACCCGTCATCGTTTCCCGTCTATCTCTGGCAAGACATCCTTGATGAAAAGCTGGATTCGGAGCATAGCATCGGCCGCGAGCTGTCTAACGTCTATGTCGTTGAGTTTTGTATGATAGCGCGAAATCGCCTGAAGGCTTGTAAATGCCTCGTCGAGGTGTTCTAGGTGGTCATCATTTAGGGAGAGCAAATTAACCCATCGGTGATAATGCGTGAGCTCGTGTGCACTAGCCGCGTTCATGCTCAGGGCAGAATTCGGATCGACAAGACTCGTCCCCGGATAGATGTCCGGTCCGAATACGATTTCCCCAAACTCATCTCCGTTTTCGTCCGTCGATACCCTAAATGCGGTATGGGCATTCGGGTCATATCGAGTGTTCACGCTGCTGTCGAAGCCTAGAAAGGTATTGGTAGTCCTGCTGATCTGTTCAGGCGTTAGAGGCGCATTGTTGCGCCCTGCGAGGAGTGAAGAGCCTCTGCTGGGCATTGTCTCACCTGCTTGCCAGATACTCGAGGTTGGTGACATTCGACTTGGTGGCGACGAGTTGGCGAAGTACTCTGCCGCATTCGGAGCGCGCGCCTCCGGTGTTGATGACTGTAAGTTTCTGGCCGGTCTTCCCCGGTTTAACCACCCCAATCTGCAACCAGAGCGGGTTCCGCTTATCAAATAGATCACCACTCCACTTCCCAAACTCGTAGCGCTGGTTGCTGGACAGCCGTTGAAGATCCTTCTGCCATTTGCTGGTTGCTCCGCGCATATTAAGCTCAGAAACCGACTCGTTGAAGCTCTTCATCAGCGATGCATATCCATGCATCATTACCGCTGCATCAACTATCAGCCTGTCGCGTATCTTCCTGCGTTCCGCAACAGGAACGAATCCAAGTTCTGGTCTGACCCGCGCCAACAAATCGAAGAAACCTGCAGCCACAACCGCCAAACCTTCCACTTCCGCCTTGTCCACCGAATCCTCCGGGGTCAAGTCCCGCATCATTTCGCGCAGTGTCGAAAGCGTGATGACCTGTGGATTCCGCGCGGTCAGCCTGTCGGTCACCCTGTTCACGTTATTTGTAAGGGCCGTGCTTTTCTCGATCACTTTCTTTGCAAGGATGGATCGGTCGTCGAGGGTGGTAAGGTCGAAAGCCTTCGACTTAGCGGTTGGCTTCGGCCGCTGGTTCTTATCGTAGAAGTAGTTTCCCTCGTCATCCTTCGAAAGGAAATAAAGCTCGATATTGAACTCTTTGGACAGCGAGAAGTTCGGATAAGCTCCTGGTTCCTCCTTGAATGTGCGAACGGCCTTCAGGATGCCTTGCTGACGATGGTGTGAATCCGGGAGATAGATCTTGCCTGAATAGAGGTGAAACGAGGAAGATGTCTCGTCGAAATAACCCTCGAATTCTCCGGGGCGGAGGTTCCAGATGAGCGGGCCGAGGAAAAGCTTTTCTCCACCTAGCAGCTTTTCTGCAATATCGTCCGCGTTTGCAGCGTCGAACACATATAGTTTAGTGTCTGGGTATCCCTGTGCAAGAGGTAGTTCGCGGGCCGGACGTGGGTTTATTTCGGGTCTCCATCCGCGTTGAACGTCCTGATCAGTCCACAAAAGGTTGCTTTCCGCGGCATCTGCAAGCTGTTCGGCAGTTACCGCAAATGTTGCTATGGCTTCGCGACCTTCCCCAGACCACCGGATATCGTGGAGCGTGAACCGCCCTTCGTAGGGTCGTCCCCCGGCCGCCTTCTTGGGCTGCACAAGGAGGCCCTTGATGTCGCCCATTCTGCGGGGCATTCTTAACTTTGACGGTGTCGGCTCCACGCCCGAAGCCTTCCTGCGATCGCCGCCTTTCCTCGTGGGTACCTTCTTCGCTCGCTTATTCACCTTGCTACCTCTGCAATTGAATAATACGCCGGATGCCGCGTGTCCCAAATCTCGATTCCGAAACCTGGGATTCCAACTCTCCTACGCCACCACCCGCAGCCTCACCCCTTCGTACTCCTGCAAGCAAGCGATGATGCCGAGTCACACCTCGAACAGCGTTTCAAAATCTCGTCTGCCATGCACCACTCTGAGGATGAGTACGTCCTCGCCTTCGACCGAATAGACAATCACGTATTCGCACACGGGAAAGCTCCGCGTTCCGGCGCCCCAATCCTCCGCCAATTTATACTTCTCCTGTGATCCAGTCCTCGAAGAACCGCTCCCTATGAACGAAATAAGCAACAATAAGCGCCGCATCGGCGTCATCACCACGTCGCGCGCCGACTATAGCCACCTTTACTGGCCCCTGCGCGAGCTTTCCGCCCACCCCAATGTCGATCTCGGCATCTTTGCCCTGGGCGCGCACCTCTCGCCTGAGTTCGGCAACACCATCGACGAAATCGTCCGCGACGGCTTTCCCATCAAGGCGCGCATCGAGTGCCTGCTCAGCTCCGACTCCGATACCGGCATGGCCAAGACCATCGGCGTCGCCATCCTGGGCCTGGCCGACGCGCTCACCGCCTGGCGCCCCGATCTGCTGCTGCTCATCGCCGACCGCTACGAGATGCTGGCGCCCGCCTCCGTTGCCCTCGCCCTGCGCATCCCCATCGCCCACGTCGAGGGCGGCGAAATCAGCCAGGGCGCCATCGACGACCAGGTGCGCAACGCCCTCACCAAGCTGGCCCACATCCACTTCACATCCACCCCCACCGCGCGCCTCCGCGTCATCGCCATGGGCGAGGAGGCAAGCCGCGTCCATCACGCCGGAGCGCCCTCGCTCGACCACCTGCGCCGCTCCACGCTGCTCGACCGCCCCGCTCTCGAAGCCCGCCTCGGTCTCACCCTCGCACCGCCCACGCTCCTCGTCGCGTATCACCCGGTCACCATCCTCAAAGACACAACCGCGGAAGCCGATGCGTTGTTCTCCGCGCTCGCCCAGACCCCCGGCCAGCTTCTCTTCGTCTATCCCAACGCCGACGCCGGCAGCTACGCGCTCATCGCGCGCACCCAGGCCCTGGCCGCAACCCGCCCGCAAACGCACATCTTCGTCAGCCTCGACGCCGTCACCTACTGGAGCCTCTTAGCCAACGTGGACGCGATGGCCG
>JBEKZR010000019.1:0-18926 GCA_049509715.1 Occallatibacter sp.
ATGTTTCACGAAATGGGTCTTGAAGTTCACCTTTGCGGGGTTGAACTTTAGGGCTTGTGAGCACTTACAGGGCTGACAGCGGCGGGCGGATTCGCTGCGACAGGGCACGGCGCGCCTCCGCACAGCGCCCCGGTAATCCCCTGGCCCTCGGTGATGGTATAGATGCGGTCCTCCGCCGGCAGCTTCACCGTCTCTTTGGCTCCGGACGGCCAATGAATCTCCGCTGTCCCGGCATCGGTCGCGTCGCCCAGGCCGAAGTGCAGGCGCGGGTCGTTGGCCGAGATATAACTGCCGCTGTCCATCACGTCCTGGCGCTGAGTCATTCCATTGGCCTTCAAATACACCGTGGCGCAGGCAGCGTCGCGGGGGCTTTTGGGTCCGCCCACCAGCTTCATCTCCACCCAGTGATGATGGTCGGGATTCACGTTCCGCAAGAGCGTGGGCGGAGCGTCCATGTTGTTGATAATCACATCGATCTTGCCGTCGTTGAACAGGTCGCCGAAGGCCGCTCCGCGGGACGGAATCACCACTGCCAGTCCCGATCCCTTCACCGGCGGAATGTACTCGAACCGCCGTCCCTTTCCGTTTGTTTCAGGGACGTTGTGGAACAGAAGCGGCCGCTCCGCCCAGGTGGTGCCCCAATCGTGCTGGTCCACCTGGGGATAGACGTGGCCGTTGACCGTGAGCAGATCCAGCCAGCCGTCGTTGTCGTAGTCGATGAAGGCGTCACCCCAGCCGACAAAGGGAATCGTGGTCTGCGCGACCCCGGCCTTGTAGCTCACGTCGGTAAAGCTGTTGTCGCCGTCGTTGTGGTAGAGCACCTTGTAGTCGTCGCCGAAGTCGTCGACAAAAAGGTCCAGTAGCCCGTTGTTTTCATAGTCGCCCACGGCAATGCCCATGGAGGCGATCTCGCGCCCGTCCTTGTTCAGCGCGAAGCCGGAGATGTAGCTCTGGTCGTCGAAGGTTCCATCCCCCTTGTTGATGTAAAGATAGTTGGGCTCCGAGTCGTTGCCCACTATGAGGTCGGGCCTGCCGTTGCCGCTGAGACTCACAAAGATGGTGCTGAATCCGTAGTAGCGATCCTTGTCCTCTACGCCGGCCTTCACCGTCACGTCGGTAAAGGTTCCGTCGCCGTTGTTATGAAAAAGGTGGTCGGGTTCGCCCGGCAGCCCGCGAGGACCGCAGTTGACCGCCGCGCCGCGATACATGCAACTGGCATACCCCACCGCCTTGGTGCCCGCAATGGGCAGGTTGTCGCGGTCGAAGTGGACATAGCCGGTGACGTACAGGTCCAGCAGCCCGTCGCCGTCGTAGTCGCCCCAGGCCGAGCCGGGCGACCAGTTGCCGAGCGTGACGCCGGCCTTCTCGGCCACATCGGTAAACGTCCCGTCATGGTTGTTGTGGTAAAGCCGGTTCTTGCCGTAGTTGCCCACATAGATGTCGGGCCAGCCGTCGTTGTCGTAATCGGCGACCGAGCAGCCATAACCCCAGCGGTCGTTCTGCACGCCCGCCTTGGCGCTTACATCGGTAAAGGTGCCGTCATGGTTGTTGCGGAACAAGGCGGCATGGGGCGGCGTTTCCTTGCCGTCCAGCGCGTCGAAGGTCGAGCCGTTCACCAGGTAGATCGACAGCCAGCCGCTGTTGTCGTAGTCGATCAGGCAGACGCCCGAGCCGTTGGTCTCGACAATGAACTTTTTCTCCGGGACGCCCATCTTGTTCGTCCAGCCGGAAAGTCCCGCTCGCCTGGTGATGTCCTCGAAGATCACCGTGCCCTTGTCCACAAACCCGCCTGCGGTGATGGGCCGCTTCTGCTCGTCGTAGACCGGAGCGGCTCCTATGCCTCCGGCGATGCCACCCATGCCCTGCTGAGGCGGCGGTTTTTGCGGCTCCGCGGGCTGCTGGGCCTGCGCAAGCAGTTGCGGTTGCGTGCTTTGCGACTGATGGGCCGGCGGAGTCCGGGCTTCTGCCTGCTCGGGCCGGACGGGCAACGCCAGCATCGAGGTCTGAGTCTGCTGCCCTTGTAGCTGCGGCGCCTGCTGCGTCAGGCTATCGACGGGAATGCAAAGAACGGCAATCAGGATGCCGGAAAGTAGTCCGCGAAAAGGCAACAACAAGAGTCCTCCACAGCTTGCAGTGTATCGCATGGATGCTATTGCATAGCGATTGGCACTGCCGGTCGCGGTCTCGCATCTCTGCGCATCAATTCACGAAATGCCCTAGAATCGCGCGCCCGGTCCGGTTATACTGGATGGCAAGGCGGCGCGCACCCGGTTGCGCCAGCTGGAAGTGAGGTGCGTCTTCAGCAATGACTCAGGCTCACTGACGTTCGATGTTCCACCATCGGAGACTTCCCGGTGGCGCGCGGTTGCCCGCGTGCTCCGAAGTCCCATGGACGCCTTGGGTTGTGCCCTCCTTCCCGCATTCTGTGCTCTCTGCGGCTCCCATCTGCCGCGGCTTTCCTCCGTGCCAATCTGCGATGCCTGCTGGACAGAGTTTCCCGTCCAGAGCGGCCCCATGTGCGCGCTGCGGCGACACTCTTGCCGCGCCGGCGCTGGCTTCGGGTTCGCCAGTGGGCAGATCGTCCGCTGCGCTCTGCAAGGCCTGCCGCCTTGCCCCACCGCCCTTTGTGCGGGCGGTTGCCTACGGGCTTTACCAGGACCGCATGAAGGACGCCATCCACGCGCTCAAGTACGACCACCTTTATCCCACAGCTCGCGGGTTGGGGCGCATGCTGGCCGAGGCTATCGCCCAACTGGCGGCCGAGGTCCCGGGCGAAATGCTGGTGGTTCCCGTGCCGCTGCACCGGTCGAAATACATCCAGCGCGGCTTCAACCAGGCCCGGTCGCTGGCCGCGCACGCCATTGCAGCGTTGCGCAAGACGCACCCGGAGTGGCGGTTCACGCTGGCGTCAAGCACGCTCATGCGCCTGCGCGCCACCCAGAGCCAGGCCGGCCTCACTCCCCGCCAGCGGCGCATCAATGTGCGCGGCGCCTTCTCGGTCTCCGACCGGGCCGCCGTCGCCGGAAAGCACATTCTGCTCGTCGACGACATCTTGACCACCGGCGCCACAGCCCGCGCTGCCGCGCAAGCGCTGGTTCAGGCGGGAGCGGCTTCCGTGTGGGTGGCCACGCTGGCCAGGGCACGCCGGACAAACGAATTCAGCCGCAGCTCTTATAACCGCTTCAATGAAGTGGAGGACAACCAAGTTTTAGCCGGCCCGCCGCTGCAGGAGCTGGCGGCTCGCCGCGGCGAGCAAGAAGCATTCACTTATTCATTGCACGACCAACCATCTTTTTAACGAGGGAAAAAGAGATGTCGCTGGGAAAAGCCATGATTCATGCCCGCAAGCAAAAGTCCATCACCAAGGCTGCGGCGCTGGCCGGCGACCACGCGGCCGGATATTACAACGTTCAGGCCAGCCACATCCTGCAGATGCCCGTTCTGGTGCTCAACGCCTCCTATGAGCCCATCAATATCTGCGGCGCGCGCCGCGCCCTGGTGCTGGTGCTCAAAGGCATCGCGCGCACCGAGGAGGAGCACGGCCTCATCCTTCATGCCCAGCGCAGGCACATCGCCATGCCCTCGGTCATCCGCCTGCTGGAATACCGCCGCATCCCTTACCAGACCCGCGCCCTCTCGCGCAAGAACATCCTGCTGCGCGACCGCAACACCTGCCAGTACTGCGGCGATGTGCTGCCCTCCGCCGATCTGACGCTGGACCACGTGGTTCCCCGCTCCCGAGGCGGCAACTCCACGTGGGAAAACCTGGTGGCCTGCTGCCACCCCTGCAACCGCCATAAGGGCAACCGGATTCTCAGCGAGATTGACGACATGATCCTGCTGCGCGAGCCGCGCCCCTTCTCGCTGCACACCAGCCGCCAGATCATGCGCATGCTGGGCCGGGCGGACGACCGGTGGCGGAAATATCTGTTCTATTGAGGGAATAGAGGGTTGGGAGTAGCGCATGGGGTGCCTGAGGCCTGCGGGAACATTGATCAACCAGTAACTGCCGGTTAGGCGGCGACACGACCGGAACCCGGAACTCTGAGTTTCATGAGATTCCGCGGAGTACATCGGTTTGTCGACAGTCGAATCGATCTGATCTCGCCGGAGAACGCGATAATCGCGTACCCGGCGGGATAAACATGGTTGGAAACGCAACCCCGGCCTCTGCGGGAAATATTTGGGCGCGAAGATGAGCGGTTTTCGTGAGAGTTCCGTCCAAGTGGGTATAATCCGGAAACACGCAACTTGTAACACAGAAAGGCGCGGAAATGCATTCAAGAAAGTTCTTTACGTTCCTTGGTTGCCTCCTTCTTGTCACGACATGCGCCGTGGCACAAACGCTTCCCAACGGTGTGCAAAGAATCACCTCCGTCGAGGGCATCACCGAGTACTCCTTTCCGAACGGCCTGCGCGTTCTGCTCTATCCGGATAGTTCGCAGCCCAAGATCACGGTCAATGTGGTCTATCGCGTAGGCTCGCGCAACGAGGCCTATGGCGAAACAGGCATGGCCCATCTGCTGGAACATATGACCTTCAAAAGCTCGAAATCCGGCAGAGAGCTTTTCAAGGAATTGACCGACCGCGCCGGCGGCTTCCAACGGCCAAACCAGTTACGACCAGACTATGTACTTTGAATCGTTTACTGCCAGCGACGAGAACCTGCGCTGGGCGCTGGATCTGGAAGAGGATCGCATGGTCAACATGACCATGCTCAAGAAAGATCTGGACACCGAAATGACGGTGGTCCGGAATGAGATGGAGAATGGCGAGAACAGCCCGCTCAATGTGCTGCACGAGAGGGTTCTGGGGGCGGCATATAACTTCCATAACTACGGCAAGACGGTGATCGGCGCGCGCAGCGACGTTGAGCGTGTGCCGGTTGAGAATCTGGCAGTCTTTTACAAGAAGTACTACCAGCCGGACGACGCCGAACTCGTCGTTGCCGGGAAGTTCGATGAAACCAAGGCGCTCTCGCAGATCGCGCAGACGATAGGCTCGATTCCCAAGCCCGACCGCATTCTGACGCAACCGTACACCACCGAGCCTACCCAGGAAGGCGAACGCGAGGTGATCCTGCGCCGCGTTGGAAGCATACAGGGCGTCTTCGCCGTCTATCACATCCCTTCGGCCCTGCATCCCGATATCGCGGCCCTCCAGGTTCTTGCCCAGGTGCTCGGCGCGGAGCAAACCGGCCGGCTTTACAAGGAACTGGTCGACGGGAAGAAGGCCGTTTCCACCTTTATGTACGCTTCGGATATGCACGACCCCGGATATGTGGCGGCCTTTGCGCAGCTCAAGCCGGAGCAGTCCATCGACGACGCCGCGCAGGTGATGCTGAAGGACATTGAAGGTCTGGCGGCCAATCCGCCCACCCAGGAAGAAGTTGACCGGGCTAAGGCTCGCATCCTCAAGAACATCGAACTTTCGATGACCAACTCGCAGTCGGTCGCACTCATGCTCGGCAGCTATGTCGGCGACGGCGACTGGCGCTTGCTCTTCCTGAACCGGGATGATGTCGGCAAGGTTACGCCGGCAGACGTCACGCGCGTGGCCAAAGCGTATCTCAAGCCATCGAACCGCACGCTGGGCGAATTCATTCCAAACCCGACGCCGGATCGCGCGGAGATTGCGGCCGCTCCCGAGGACGCGGTGCGCTTCAAGGACTTCAAAGCCGGCGCGGCCATTCAGGAAGGCGAAACCTTCGATCCCTCGCCGAAGAACATTGAGGGCCGGGTGATTCGGACCACGTTGCCCAACGGAATGAAGCTGGTGATGTTTCCCAAGCGGACTCGCGGCGGCATCGTTGTAGTGAGTACGAACTTCCGATTCGGCAATGAGAAGTCGCTGTTCGGTAAAGCGACTGCGGCAGGCATGGTGGGCGGCCTGTTGAAGCGTGGCACCAAAACCAAAAACCGGCAACAGATCCAGGACGAGACCGATCGTCTGAAGGCGCAGTTGAATGTGTGGGGCAGTGCTGGAGATAGCGGCGCTTGGGCAAAGACGGTGGAAGCGAACCTTCCCGATACGTTGCGCCTTGTACGCGAGGTGCTGCGCGAAGCGTCCTTCCCGGAAGTCGAGTTCGAAGAGGTGCGGCAACAGCGGATCGCCAGCGCTGAGAGCCAGAAGACCGAGCCGAATTCGCTGGCCTCCATTGAACTCAACCGGAACATGAACGCCGAGTATCCGCGCGGCGATGTGCGCTATGTCTCCACGCTCGACGAGCAGATCGAAGACCTGAAGAATGTAAAGCTCGAAGATGTGCGCCAAGTTTATGACGACTTCTTTGCGCCGGCCGAAGGTCAAATCTCGGTTGTCGGCCAATTCAATCCAGAGCAGGTGCGCAAGCAGCTCACAGAATTGTTCGGCGACTGGAAGAGTACCAAACCGTATGCGCGGATCACAGATTCGTACGTAAAGGTCGATGCCATCAATCGCAAGATCGAGACGCCCGACAAGCAAAATGCGATCTTCCTCGCGGCTTCGGCATTCAAGATGAACGACGAGGATCCTGACTACGCTGCGTTGACCATGGGCGGCATGATCCTGGGCGGATCGCCAAACTCAAGGCTCTTCCTGCGCATTCGCGTCAAGGATGGTCTCAGCTATGGAGCCGGAGCCTCATTCGGTATTCCCACCAAGGATGACAGCGCTTCTTTGAATGCCTACGCCATCGCCGCGCCGCAGAATATGCCCAAAGTCGAAGCGGCCTTCCAGGAGGAAGTCGCTCGCATTCTGAAGGATGGGGTTACCGCCGATGAACTGGAGAAGGCCAAGAAGACCTGGCTCGATCAGAGGAAGATGGAGCGCGCCGACGAGAGCCATCTCGCGGGTGTACTCGAATGGGCGGAACACTGGGGACGTACCCTGCAATGGGACGAACAGTATGAAGCCGCGGTGTCCGCGCTAACGCCGCAACAGGTGAACGAGGCCTTGAAGCGGCACCTTGAGCCATCCGCGCTGTCGATCGTCAAAGGCGGCGATTTTAAGAAAGCCGGTGTTTACCAGCAATAACCTGCTTCACTGCTCGTCTGAACGCGCTCAATGGTACCGGACCGCGATTTCACGGGTCGTTCCTGGATAGTCGCCAACTCGGAAGTTACCACTCGGTAAACACGGCGGGGCTGGAATCGACGGTCGGCGTGGGTGTATCCGAGTCACCCTGCCGGCAGCATGACGTTGTATTGAGTGGCAGCGTTCCGTTGTAGCCAGCACACTACTCCCTATTTCTTCGGCTGCGCGTCCGGCTGGTTCTGCGGTTTCGTAATGTCCTGCCCCTCATAGATGATCTTGCTGGTTGATCCAAACTGCTTGTAGTCGGAGTACTTGACGATGTCGCGGATGTGCACGTCCTGGGCCATGTAACCGCTGCCGCCGCTGAAGTGCAGGATGCCCTCGCCCTTGGTGTAGACCGGGAACCAGTAATGGCCGTCCACCTGCTGCCGCCAGGTCATGAAGGGCGGATGCAGGTCCTCCTGCCCTTTGCGCGTGTCATCGGGAACCATTCTGCCGTTGGTCACCACGATCTGCAGATCGGTCGCGTCCACCCAGATGCGGCCCAGCAGGTAGCGATGCTTCTTTTCGATGACTTTGGGGCTCACGTCGAAGACGTAGCAGTCCACCTCATCCACTTTTTGCCGTCCCACATACTTCACGTCGTACTGCCCGATCTCCTCGGCGGTAAGAACGAAGGGGTATCCCCGCTGGATGTCCTGCAGGTCGGAGGGCGACATTTGGACCCGCCGCAAGGAATTCTCCGGCGCGAAGACCACCTTTTCCGTCCGGTTGCCCGAGGGGTCGAAGATCACGTCGTCCACCTCGTACCACTCGCCATCTACCTTGTTGTCGTCGTCCACGGTCTGTACACGGGCGATGCGGCGATAGGTGTAGTGGTTCAGCGCGCGCTGGAACTCGCTCTCCTTGGCGGCAAACTGGCGGATTATCTCCTCCGGCGCCACGGCGGGCGCGGTGATGTCCATCCGCCCGAAGCCCGCATCCAGCGCCATGGGCGTAAAGCTGTCCTTGCCCTGCGCCGTGGCGGCCAGGGCACAGCCCGCGGCCACCAGCAACGCCATCCAGCAACGATTTCTCATTCTTTTCTCTTTCCCCACCGCTCTTTTACTGGGTCTGGAGCCTACGGCAGATCGCACTGCAGGAATCCCGCATGCTCCTTAGATATTAGACGCATGTGCATAGCCGCTGGATGGCTTTCGTCCACAACCCGGCCCTTCCGCGCCGGTTCTCAGGCACAAGTCCTGGAACTTCTGCGCGCGGAACGCGTAAAGTGCATTTGGACGTGTTGGGCCGGAGGACGCGTGAAACTTGCAATAGAAGATGTGTCCAAGCAGTACCGCAGGGGTGTCCTGGCCCTGCGCTGCTTCAGTCTTGAACTGAAGCCAGGCGTGCTCGGCCTGCTCGGGCCCAACGGCGCGGGCAAGACCACGTTGATGAGCATCCTGGCAACCATTACCAAGGCCACCGAAGGCAGGGTTCTTTGGAACGGCGCCGATGTGGCCGCCAATCCGGACTCGCTTCGTTCCGTGCTCGGCTATCTGCCGCAGGACTTTGGAGTCTATCCAAACCTGAACGCGGTCGAGTTCCTCCAGTACCTTGCCGCCGTAAAGGGTCTCGATGCCTCAACCGCAGCGCGGCGCATCGAGGAACTGCTGGAACTGGTAAACCTGACCGAGGTGCGCAAGCGCCCATTGGGCGGCTACTCGGGCGGCATGAAGCAGCGGGTCGGCATTGCACAGGCGCTGCTCAACGATCCGCAATTGCTCATCGTAGACGAACCCACGGCCGGCCTGGACCCTGAAGAGCGCGTGCGCTTTCGCAATCTGCTCTCCGACCTTTCGGGTGAGCGCATCGTCATCCTCTCCACGCATATCGTCTCCGACGTGGAAGCCACCGCAACCGATATTGCGCTCATCGCGAAGGGCTCGCTGGTGGCCCATGCAACGCCTGAGGCGTTGTTGCTCCAGGTGGAAGGCAAAGTATGGGAGTGGGTGGTTCCAAGCGCCGATCTGACCCAGGCCAAGCAGCAGTTCCTCATCAGCAGCACCACCCGCCGCAGCGATGGCGTGCACGCGCGCGTGTTGGGCGAAGATCCGCCGCTGGGCGCCTCACTCGCCTCGCCCAATCTTGAGGACGCCTATCTTTACTGCCTCTCACAGCATCGCGCCGGAGCCACAGCATGACCCGCGCTCTCTACCACCTGGTACGCGCCGACTTTCTCGAGCGCGTGCGCCGATACAGCTTTCTGCTCACGCTGGGCTTCTCAGTCTATCTGGGCTACGCAGTTTACTCCGGACAGGTGACCCTGCAACTGGACAAGTATCGCGGCGTGGATAACTCGGCCTGGCTGGGCTCGGTCGTCGGCATGGTCGGCTCCGTTTGGCTCTCGCTGGTGGGCTTCTACATCGTCAAGAACGCCATCCAGCGCGACCGCCAGACTCGCGTCGGCCAGATTCTGGCCACCACGCCCATCAGCAAGGGCTTCTACACGCTCGGCAAGACGCTCAGCAACTTTGCGGTTCTGGCCGCGATGGTGCTGGTGCTAGCGCTCGCGGCCCTGATGATCGATCTGTCGCATTCCGGCGCTGCGCACACGGATCTCTTTGCGCTTCTTGTTCCGGTGCTTATCTTCGGACTCAGTTCCGTGGCCGTGACGGCGGCGCTGGCCGTGCTGTTTGAGAGCCTGCCCATCTTGCGCGGCGGCGCCGGCAACGTCTTCTACTTCTTCTTCTGGACGGCTCTGATCGCCTCCGGCGCGATTGCCATGGAGAACAGCAAGTCGAGCGCGGCCGCGCATCCATTCGCAGATTACACCGGCCTGGTTACCATGCTGACCCAGATGCAGGCCCAGCTCCGCGGCCTCGATCCGCAATACAACGGCAATGCTTCGTTCACTGTCGGCGGCCTGAACCCGACCACGAAGACGTTTCTCTGGACCGGCATTCAGTGGAGCAGGGATCTGCTTCTGAGCCGCGCCTTGTTGCTCGGATTTGCCCTCGTTCTGGCCTTGCTGGCGGCCTTCTTCTTTGACCGCTTCGACCCGGCGCGAGCCGGATGGCTGAGCGCGAAGAGCGCAAAGCCCACAAAGAAGCTCAAAGCCGGCCGGACCGCTTCCAATGGGATCGCAGAACAAAACGGCCGCGATCTGCCCCAGGCGCACCATGCCGTGCCGGCTCTTACGCCGTTGTTGCGCGCGGAATCGAAGTCCGGATGGGGAGCGGCTGTTCAAACGCGTTTCTTTTCGCTTGTTGCCGCCGAGCTGCGCCTCCAACTCCTCGGCCACAGGTGGTGGTGGTATGCGATTGCGGCAGGGTTGTTCATCGGCTGCCTGGCCTCGCCGCTTGAAGTTGCGCGCTCCGGCGTCATCGTCTTTGCGTGGCTTTGGCCGGTGCTCATCTGGTCGCAGATGGGCACGCGCGAGGCGCAATTCTCCACCGGCTCGCTCGTTTTCTCGGCCCCACGAGCCGTGTCGCGCCAGTTGCTGGCCCTGTTCGTTGCAGGCGTGCTGGTAGCCGCGCTCACCGGCGGCGGCCTCGCGCTGCGCCTGATCATTGCCGGCGACTTTGCTGGTCTCGCCGCGTGGGCCGCAGGAGCGCTCTTCATCTCCGCACTGGCTCTTGCGCTCGGCGTCACCACAGGCAGCCGCAAATTCTTTGAGGCTCTCTATACTGCGTGGTGGTATGTCGGCCCAGTTCACCACATTCGCTCGGCCGATTTCATGGGCACCACGGCACAATCCAGCACGCCCGCCGTCTATCTGGCCGCGGCCGTGGTGCTGGTGGCAGCCGCCTACGCCTGGAGAAAAGTGCGGCTGACCTACGCGTAACCCCTGAGCAATGTGGCAACATTGCTGACTGCCTTATAGCGGTTCTCCAATCGCTCTACCCCGAAACCACCGCCGCTGAGTGGCTCTTTCCTTAAGAAAAGCCACCTTTCACGGTACTGGCAAGGGCACGTGAATTGGAGAACCGCTTTAACAGCGCAGAGCGCCGCAATCCTGGATTCCGTAGAATAGCCATGTAGCTGCTATTGCGGAGCCGGATGGCATTTACCGAACAATACGATGTCGCCGTAGTCGGCGCCGGTCACGCCGGATGCGAGGCGGCGATGGCAGCGGCGCGGATGGGGCTGAAGACCGCGCTTATCACCATGAACCTGGACCTGATTGCGCAGATGAGCTGCAATCCGGCCATCGGCGGCGTGGCCAAGGGGCATCTGGTGCGTGAAGTGGATGCGCTGGGCGGCGTGATGGGCGAGGTGGCCGATGCCGTGGGCATTCAGTTTCGCCTGCTCAACTCGTCGCGCGGCCCCGCCGTGTGGAGTCCGCGGGCGCAGTGCGACAAGCAGCTCTACCGCGTAAAGATGCGCGAGGTGCTGGAGTCGCAGCCCGGCCTGCACATCCGCCAGGCCGAGGTGGTGGACCTGGTGATCGAGGAGGGATCAGGGACTGAGGGACTAAACGAGATGGTTGAGCTTCCTCGTCCCACGCGTCCGCAAAGGCGAGTATTGGGGTTGAAGCTGCGCGACGGCCGCAAGCTGCTGGCTGGAGCCACCATCATCACCACCGGCACGTTTCTGAACGGGCTGATTCACTGCGGCGAGGAGCGCTATCCGGCCGGCCGCAGCGGCGAGCCAGCCAGCGTGCTGCTGGGCGAGGCCCTGCGCGCGCTGGGGCTGCGGACGTGCAGGCTCAAAACAGGGACGCCGCCACGTCTCGACGGCCGAACCATCCGCTGGGAAGCCTTCGAGGAGCAGCCGGGCGACGCGGACCCCACGCCCTTCAGCTTCCGGACTAAGAGAATCGTCCAGCCGCAGGTGAGCTGCCACATCGCTTTCACCACCCCGGAGACGCTGCGCATCATCCGCGAGAATGTGCACCGTTCGGCCATGTATTCCGGGCAGATCCAGGGCATCGGCCCGCGCTATTGCCCCTCCATTGAAGACAAGATCGTCAAATTCCCCGACAAGACGCAGCACCAGTTCTTCCTGGAGCCCGAGGGGCTGAAGACCCACGAGGTCTACGTCAACGGCATGTCCACCTCGCTGCCCATGGAGGTGCAGTGGCAGATCGTGCGCTCGATCCCCGGGTTAGACCAGGCGGAGATGCTGCGCCCCGGCTACGCCATCGAGTATGACAGCGTGGACGCGACCGAGCTCGACCGCGCACTGCGCGTGAAGAGCATGGAGGGCCTCTACCTGGCCGGCCAGATCAACGGAACCAGCGGCTACGAAGAGGCTGCCTGCCAGGGCATCATGGCCGGCATCAACGCAGCTCTCTGGCTCAAGGGCGAGCCGCCCTTCACCATGGACCGCAGCGAAGGCTACACCGGCATCCTGATCGACGATTTGATTTCGAAGGGAACAAATGAGCCCTACCGCATGTTCACTTCGCGGGCCGAGTTCCGGCTGCACCTGCGCATTGACAACGCCGACCGGCGGCTGACCCCGCACGGCCGCCGACTGGGGCTGATCGGCGACGAAGCCTGGGCCGAGTACGAGCAAAAGCAGGCGCGAATGGACGCGCTCAGCCGCTTGCTGACCACGGGGAAAGTGGATGCGGAACGCCTGGCCGCCGCGGGATTCGGCGAGCTGACGGCGACCGCCGGCCTGACCTGGGCGCAACTGCTCAAACGGCCCGAGGTAACCATCGAGGCGGTGCTCGGCGCTCTGCGCGAAAGCCTCGCCGAAGAGCCGCTGCTCGCGGAAATGTCTGGCCTGCTGACAGGACAAGATCAAAACCAGGACGCGAGAGCCAGGACGGCCGTCCTGCGCGCCATCCTGCGCAACGAAGCCCGCGCCGTGGAGACCGAGATTAAGTTCGCCGGCTACCTGGAGCAGCAAAAAAAATCCATTGCCAAGCTCAAGGCCGCCGAATCGCACGCGATTCCGGAGTGGATCGAGTACAGCGCCATCAGCGGCCTCTCGCGGGAGATGCGCGAGAAGCTGGAGCGGGTGCGTCCCGGCACCATCGGCCAGGCCAGCCGCATTCCCGGCGTGACCCCGGCCGCGCTCAGCCTGGTGCATGTGTCGATCCGGCTGCAGGGCGCCAGGCGAATGGCGGGTTAAAAAGTCGGCAAATTGGCTTGGATCGCCAGAACAATTGGCAACGCCGCCGCTCTACGGATTGCTTTTGGTGAACAGGGGAATGTGGAAGGGAAGCTCGGCATTGGACTGCTTTTTGGGCTTGGCGTTCGAGTCCTCTCGCAGCACGGTGCGTTGCGAGTTGATGCACAACCAGCCGCTGCGCGCGTGCTCGAAGACATGTGTAAAGACGCCCTTTTCGTCCACCTGGGCCGTATTGACCTTGTGGTGCAACACATACGTGCCGTTGGCCACGGCGATGTCGCCCAGCATCCGCACCGTGATCACCCGCTGATCCAGATGGATGGTCTTGTCCTCGCCGGTAATCACAGTGGCCACCTGCTGGTTGCGGGTGGTAATGTCGCCCGTGGCGGAAATGTCTACAAATAAAGGAGATAACACCAGCTCCAAGCCGTACTGGTCGCGCTGGTTCACGGAGTTGGACCAGGAGTCCTCAATCTTCTGGAACTCCCGAATCTCCGGGCTTTCAGCGGACGTGACACCAGGCTGGGCCGAAGCCGGAACTGGAGCCGGACTCTGGCCCCCGGCAGCGCAGCAACTGAGAAGAAGAGCAGAAAAACAAGCCACAAAACGGTTCATACGCACCATGAACTCCACGACAGTTGTCAGTTTTCAGTTGTCAGTCGTCAGTTTGTCAGTTTCAAAACCGTCCAGACCTGGCGGCGACCACTGAAAACTGATCACTGACTACTGTGATGATAGCTCTTGGACTCGGTAAGCAGGCCAGACGGGAGCGTAAAAAATGGACCCAACTCAACCTAGGGCAGCGCTTGCAGCCGCTCCGGCTCGTGGAGCGTGACCAGGGACTCTTCGATGGAGATCCAACCGTCCTTGCGGAACTGGCCGAGAGTGCGGGTGACGGTTTCGCGTGTGGTGCAGGCCATGGAGGCCATCTCCTCGTGTGTGAGCAGCAGCGGGAAGCGGTAGCCGCCATCGTCCAGGTGTTCGCCGATCTGATGAGCCAGTTCCAGCAGCAGCCGTCCCAGGCGGGCGGCCACGGTCTCAGCCAGCGCAATGCGGCAGGCATCCTGCAGCGCGAAGCGGTACTCCTGGCAGATGCACTGGACGGCGCGCATCTGGGCCTCCTTGTGACTGCGCAGGAAGGTGAGGAACCGGTCGCGCTCGACGGGGCGGAGTTGGGCGCTGGTCAATGACTCGGCGGAGACTTCATAGACGCCGTGGGAGAGAACCGCATATAGGCCCAGCATGGAGCCGGGTCCGGCCACGCGGACGATCATTTGACGATCATCGGTCCGGCCCGCGGTCAGCTTGAGATAGCCGCTGCAGATTAAATAAAGGCAGCGGGCATCCTCGCCCTGACTGAACAGCGCAGCTTGCGCGGGCAGCGAGATGGTGCTGGTGACCAGCTCAAGATCGGCCAGAACCGCACTGCCCAGTGAGCAGAACCAGCCGGGGCGGCGATTGGCGCAGGCCGCGCATCCCACCGGAGCCTGCCGGGGAAGGTGCTTTTGCCGCGCTTGCGCTGTTACCGTAATCTGTGTGTCCGCCATGTCTTGCCCCTTCCGGCGCCGATCGAGCACCTTCGCCTCTGCCGCTTTCATCGCCCTGCATGCCGTCGCAAGGGCTCTCTCTGAGGGCAAAATACTCTGGGCCTCCTGAAAAGAGGCTCTTGCTTGAGGCAAGTTTGCCGGAGAGGCCGTCGCTGAGGATGTGATGGACCTCACGTCTATACGGGCCTTCGGCGGGCACAGGCTCTTCCCAGCCAGGAACAGGGCAGATCGCCCAATTTGCACTCAACCGGCCCCGGCCGCGGGTCTCGGTTGAGCGGCAAGGAGATTTTGAGCGACATGCAGCCGGAGAACGCCTCAGTTTGACGCCAGTTCCGCTCCCATCCGGTGGAAATGTTCTATTTTGCACAGTCGGAATGCCACATTCCTGCTTTTCTGCTGTAAGCGGCGTTCCCCTTCTTCTGGCGACTCCGGGCGCAAAGGGGGAGGGATCGCGCCCCGGAGTTGTGGATTGTCCCTGGCAGGCTTAAGTTCGCTCTAAAGCCAGTAATTCATATCACTTTAGGGCAAGAAATCCAGGTCTGGAATTGGCCTCTCAACAATATGTGACGAACGTCACAATTCGGTGTACAAATGAGAACGTAGGATGCAGCATATGAAGTGATGCTCCGCACAGAGAGCACCTTCCACAACTGCGTGGCCGGCACTCCAGCCGCCGAACTGGCCTTCCCCTGAGGAGACTTTGCCGTTCTGAAACGCTGGAGGCCGGCACCGTTGTATGCGAAAGTGGTTAGGAGAGCACCAAAGGCGGTATTCGATGCATAGAGACGGGCCTGTAACGCGATTGCCGATCGGTGCGGCTCCGGACAGTTGGCCGGGACTGCGAGTTTGTACGATGTTGATGCTGGGCGCAGCTCTGCTGTGCGTTCCCGTGCTGGCGGCTCAGGCGTCCAAAGCCGGGCCAGGCGACAAGCCGGCTGCCGCGCAGGCCAAGGAAGCCGCACCTTCTGACTTTGTGGGCGCGGATATTTGCGCTACCTGCCATGAAGAGGTAGCCAAGGGGTTCGCCAACAATCCGCACGCCAAGATGGTGCTGATGCACGGCGATGCCGGGGCCACGTGCGAGAATTGCCACGGCGCGGGCAAAGCGCACGTTGAGGGCGGCGGGGACATCACCAAGATCTTCGCTCCGGCTAAGGCCACAGCCAAGGAAGTGGACGAGAGGTGCCTGAGTTGCCACGCGGGAGCGCATCCCAACTTCGATCGTTCTCCTCACGCCAAGGCCGGCGTCGGCTGCACGAGCTGCCACAGCATCCACGCTAAAGGCGACAGGGAAGACCTGCTCAAGGCTGCTCAGCCCACGCTCTGCTATCAGTGCCACACCGACGCGAAGCCTGCGTTCGATATGCCGTTCCACCACCGGGTGAACGAAGGCCTGGTCAAGTGCAGCGACTGTCACGATCCGCACGGCACCTTCGGGAACAACAACCTGAGGTCCACGGCCGATCAGAATGCGATCTGCACCAAGTGCCACACGGAGACGCGCGGGCCTTTCGTCTACGAGCACGCCGCGGTGAAGGCGGAGGGGTGCCTGGCGTGCCACACTCCGCACGGTTCACAGAACGCCCGGCTGCTGAACATGCCGAACATCAATACGTTGTGCAACCAGTGCCATAGCCCGGTCTCTGCCGGCACGGTTCACGGGATGAGCGCAGGATCGTCGGAGATAACGCCGTGCATCAGCTGCCACACCTATATCCATGGGTCCAACATCAATGCGGCGTTTCTGAGGTAGGAGTCATGGGCCGGGCCGGGCCCTCCAGACCCATCGGACGGCGCGGCCCGGCTCCCGTACCAACCTGGCACGCGAGTTCAAGGTTTCGATGTCAGCAACAATGTTTTTTCAAGCGAGGCTTCATATGAAGAAGATAGGCTGGTTATCCCGGGTGTCTGATCAACGGCCATCTCCCGCAATGATCCGGCGCATCGCCGGGGGAATTGGAGTCTCTCTATTACTGATGGCGACGGGCACCGCTGCCGCTCAAAAGCCGGCGCCGGAAGCACAGCCGGGTGTTCCAGAGGGGTATACGGTCCATCAGACCGCGGATCTGGGCGGGCACATAGCCAGCATCTCGGGCAGCGGGGCCATGTACGACACGCTGGTCAACATTCAGTCCGGGCCACGCGTGCTTGGCGAGACCTTTGAGATGCGTGCGCTTCCGGGCAAGAAAGATACCCTATTCGATTCCCTCAGGGCCGTCAGCAGCGGCTTCGGTGGCGATCCGAATAACTTCGCCAAGCTGGACTTCTCCAAGGGCAAGATCTACGAGTTCTCGGGAATGTTCCGCCGCGACCGCCAGTACTTCGACTACGACCTGCTGGGCAACCCGAATATCCCTGGGGGGCAGTCGATTCCCATCGGACCCTCCGGCGCGCCAACCGGCTCGTTTGCGTGGCCGCAGGTGGAACAATCGCCGGTAATGTTCAACACGGTGCGCCGCATGACGGACACCAACCTCACGATCTTTCCGCTATCGAAGGTGACGTTCCGGGTGGGGTACTCGCAGAATATCTTCCAGGGGCCGACCCTGAGCCCAAGTGGTTATCAATTCGCCAAGTACGATGCCGTGCTCCAGGAGTATCAGCGCAACAGCAGCGACGATTTCACGGGGGAAATCGACTGGAAGCCCGTGCGGGATACCAGGGTGACCTTTGAAGAGGAGGTCAACCACTACAAGGCGGACTCCTACTTTACCATGGCCCCCGGCGACTTCAACGTCCAGGAGGCGGACGGAACACCGGCGGCCCTTGACGACTTTGACAGCAGGACGCCCTACCCCAGCAGCGCCTGCAATGCAAACAGCATAGGCACCACTCCCATGCTCTCGGCGCCGCAAACCCCCGGCGGCCTGCCGGTCATCAATGCGGCATGCGCCGTGGTTACCAACTATCTGCGCTCGCAGCCGACCCGCATTCTCTACCCCACGGAGATCCTCCGGCTGCAAAGCTCCAGCATCAAGAACGTCTCGATGAACGGCGATTTCCGTTACACCAACGCGAATATGAACCTGCCCAACTACTATGACAGCTACCAGGGTCTGAATGGGACAACTCGCTCGCTTACGTATACGGCCATGGCGAAGGCACACCGTGCGGTGGTCTCTGCCGACTACGGCATCGTCTGGCAGGCTATGAAGACCGTCAGTTTCTCCGACCAGGTGGACTTCTCCAGCGTCCACCAACCGGGAACCACCACCATGACGAGTGGGACCACTCTGTCGACACCCGCTACTGCGGGAAATGAAACCATCAACTACGCAGGCGGGTTGATCACTACCCACGCCGCCGCCGGCGCTTCGACGTTTGAAGGCAGCGGCGCCGTCGGCGCCCCCCTGCTGGGCTACTTTGGCCAGAACTTCCTGACCAATAACCTGACGGGAACCTGGGATGCCTCGTCTCGCGCCACGCTCTCGCTCACCTATCGCCACGTCACGCATACCATCGCTCAGGGCATTCCTCATAACACTCCATTAGCCGTGGGTGCGACGGCAAACGGAACAGTCACCATTAACGAAGATGGTGGAATCTTCAACGCCGCCCTGCGCCCCACCACCAATTGGAATGTCAATGGAACGGTCGAGGTGCTCTACGCCGACAACGCATTCACCCCGGTCGGCCCGCGGCAAACGAAGCACTACAGAGTGCATACCATGTACAGGCCAAAGCCATGGGCGACGGTATCGGGCGCCTATAACGACCTGGAACGGCATAACAATACCAACAATAACCAAGCCGCCGTCGCCGCGGGCGATGACCCGTACGAGGGCCCGATCGATCATGTTGATCACAGCCGGGTTGCGAGCCTGGGCGCGGTGCTCGAGCCGAATGAGCACTATGGGATCGATTTCAATTACGCCTATAGCGATGTGTATGCTGCGACCAATATCTGCTACGACAACGGCGCCACGAGCACATTGCCCGGCACTGCATCGACCAATAGCAGCGGGGGGCCGAATGTATGCCCTGGTGTGTACACCAGGGGGTCGACGACGCAGCTCGCCGACTGGTTTGCCAGGGACTTCATGGATGCTCCTACGCAGTACGCATCGGTGGCCCTCACGACATCTCCCCTCAAGACCGTCCACGCCAATCTTGGCTATCGCATCAGCGCAGTGAGCGGCAATCAGTTTTTCAACGATGCGCGATCGGTCAACGGCTCGCTCGACTCGAAGTATCAGTCTCCCTTTGTGAGTGTTGCATGGACGGTCCATCCTGGATGGATTTGGAAAGCGGAATACAATTACTACGGCTACGGCGAGGGCGGTCCTTCCGGCCCGC
>JBEKZR010000190.1:0-7059 GCA_049509715.1 Occallatibacter sp.
CCGGCGCTCATGCAAAGACTTCTGTTCTTCAAAATCCCTTACCTCGACGGAAAGCGCGCGCGTGCCGCGGAAAATCTCCGCGGCCATGGCCGCAGCGTGAACGAATTGATGGCGGTTGCCGGTCGATCGGACAGACAGCAAAATCCGCGTTCCGGAACCGGTTCCTATCCAGCTTATGACTACCGAAGTATAACAAAGCGAGCCTACCCATTGGCGCAGGGAGCCTGCGTGCCTTAGCATGACAAGAGAATGCCGCAGTTCGCCGACATCTTCGCCGATCGTCCCGTGCTCGCCGACGGTGCCATGGGCACGGTTCTTTACGCCCGCGGCGTCTTCATCAACCGCTGCTACGACGAGCTGAACCTTTCCGACCCCGGCCTGATTCTTTCCATTCACGAGGAGTACCTGCAGGCGGGCGCGGAGATTCTGGAAACCAACACCTTCGGCGCCAACCGATTCCGGCTGGCCCAGCATGGATTGGCGGGAAAGGTGGCCGAAATCAACGCGGCCGGCGTGCGGATTGCCAGCCAGGCGGTGGAGCATCTGAAAGAAAAGCAAGCCGGCGAGGCCTGGATCGCCGGTTCGGTGGGCCCGCTGGGCGTGCGGCTGGAGCCGTTGGGCAAGACCGGACTCGACGAGGCCCGGGCGGCCTTCGCCGAGCAAATTGGCGCTCTGGCCAGGACCGGCGTGGACTTGGTCGTAATCGAGACCATGCCCGCGCTGAACGAGGCCCGCGAGGCTCTGGAAGCGGCCCGCGAGACCGCTCCGGAACTGCCCGTGCTGGTCATGGTGACGGTGGACGAGGAGGGCAACTGCCTGGACGGCTCGTCGCCGCAGCAAGCCGCGGCTTTGTTGACCGAGTGGGGCGCCGAGGCCATCGGGGTGAACTGCTCTACCGGCCCGGCGACGGTGCTGACGGCCATCGAAGCCATGCGCGCGGCCACCACGCTGCCGCTGGCCGCCATGCCCAACGCCGGGATGCCGCGGGCCGTGGAGGGCCGCAACATCTACATGTGCTCGCCGGAGTACATGGCCAGCTTCGCCCGCAAGGCCATTGCCGCCGGGGTGCAAATTGTGGGCGGCTGCTGCGGCACGACCCCCAACCACATCCGCGCCATGGGCTCGGCCATGCGGGCCATCGATGAGCAGGCCCGCGTCGAGGTCGCTGGCGAGGCTCCGGCGCTGAACATCGAAACGCCGCCGGCTCCCCTGGGGGCGCGCTCCCTGATCGGCGCGCTGGTGGCGGAGGGCAGCTTCATTACGCTGGTGGAGATCGTTCCGCCGCGCGGCATCGACTGCGCCAATGAGATTGAGGGCGCGCGCCTGCTGGCCTCGCTGGGCGTGCACGCCATCAACGTGCCCGATTCGCCCCGCGCCTCGGCGCGCATGAGCGCGCAGAGCCTGTGCATCCAGATTCAGCAACACACCAGCATTGAGACGATTCTGCATTACACCTGCCGCGACCGCAATATACTTTCCATCCAATCGGACCTGCTGGGGGCCTCGTCCATCGGCCTGCATAACATTCTGTGCGTGACCGGCGACCCGCCCAAGCTGGGCAACTATCCCGACGCCACCGCAGTGTTTGACGTGGACTCCATCGGTCTGGTCAACATCGTGCGGCGGCTGAACCAGGGGCTGGACATCGGCTCGAACTCGATCGGTGTGAGCACCAACTTCACTATCGGCGTGGCCGCCAATCCCGGCGCGCCGGATATCGAGCACGAACTGCGCCGCTTTGCATTCAAAGTGGAGGCCGGAGCCGAGTACGCCATTACCCAGCCGGTCTTCGACCTGCGCCTGCTGGAGAGCTTCCTCAAGCGCATCGAGGAGCATCGGATTCCGGTGATTGCCGGTATCTGGCCGCTCATCAGCCTGCGCAACGCCGAGTTTATGAAGAACGACTTGCGCATCTCCATGCCCGAGGAGATCATGTTGCGCATGGCCCAGGCCGACACGCCCGATGCCGCCCGGCGCGAGGGCGTTCGCATTGCGCGGGAGATGCTGGAGGCCGTGCGCCCCTTGGTTCAGGGCGTGCAGGTGAGCGCCCCCTTCGGCCACTACACCGTGGCCGCCGAGGTGATCGCCAACCTGCACCCTCCAGGCGTCAATCTTACGGAGTAACCGCCATGCCGACGTTTGAAGAATCGCTCAAGAAGCTGGAAACCATCGTCGATCAACTGGAAAAGGGCGACCTGGCCCTGGAGGAGTCGCTCAAGCTCTTCGAGGAGGGCGTTGGACTGTCGGCGGCCTGCAAGACTGAGCTGGATGCAGCCGAGGGCAAGGTGCAGATGCTGGTCAAGCAGCGCGACGGCTCGCTGAAACCGGAGCCGTTTTTGACCGAGAAGCCTTTTTAGGAAAAGTTGTCAGTGATCAGAGGTCAGTTATCAGTGCTGCCCAGGGACGCAGGTTCGATTGCGGCGTCAGGCGCGGCGGGGCAGCATCGGTTCCCTGCCCTGCGATAGTTTCTTCCCGGAATCGATTGCATCATTCACTGTCCGGCGCTTTGTGCGTGCTTTTTGCGAGGCGGGCCAGCACCGCCAGTTCGCGCAGGACCTGCTTGAGCGGACGGGCTGGCGTGCCCCACAGGACGGTTCCGGGCTTGACGCCCAGGTCCTCGTTGGTGACAGTTTTGCCGCTGAGGACGCCGGCCTGCCCGCCGAGAATCACGCCGGGACCGACATGCGCGTGGTCGCCGATGCCGACCTGGCCGGCGATGACTGCGCCGTTGCCCACCGTGCTGGAGCCTGAGATACCGGTGAGAGCGACCAGGATCACGTCCTCGCCGATCTCGCAGTTGTGGCCGACGTGGACCAGGTTGTCGAACTTGGTTCCGCGGCGGATGCGCGTCTCGCCCAGCGCGCCGCGGTCGATGGTGGTGTTGGCGCCGATCTCCACATCGTCTTCGATCACGAGAATTCCCTGCTGCGGGAACTGCGTGTATGCGCCGGTCTTCTCGTCGCGGACATAGCCGAAGCCGTCCGCGCCCAGCACCGCGCCTGCATGAACGACGACGCAATTGCCGAGGGTGGTTCCGGGATAGAGGACCGCGCGCGGGTAGATACGGCAATCTTCGCCGATGTGGACGCCCTGGCCGATGACCGCGCCGGCCTCGATGCGCGTTCCCGAGCCGATGTGCGCGTGGTCCTCGATCACTGCGCAAGCGCCGATGGTCACATTCTCGCCCAGCTCCACCTGCCGGCCGATCACGGCTGTGGGATGAACTCCGGAAGGGGGCGGCAGGGGTTTGAGGAGTTTGGCCGCCAAAGCAAACCAGAGGCGCGGCTGTTCGGTCTCGACGATGCAATAGCCTGGCGGATACGGTTCGGCAAGCCCGGCCCGTAAAACAATTCCTCCGGCGCTGCTGGCCAGCGCTTTGGCAGCCGAGGCAGCGTCTTCGGCAAAAACCAATTCCAGGGCGCCGGCCATTTCGACGGAGTTCACGCCATCGACCATCCACTCCGGATTTCCCTGCACCAACTTGCCGCCCAGTTTTTCAACTAACTCGCCCAGTTTCATGGTTTCTCCTCAATACAGTCCCGGCTCGCCTGGCGGCCTGGTCTTCCAGCGGCGGTGAATCCAGAGCCACTGGTCAGGATAGCGCCGAATCCAGGATTCGATGACGTTGGTGCACAGTTGAGTGGCGGCGAGGATGTCGGCCTGCGCGTCGGCGGTGTGGGAAATTTCGATCTGAGGGCCGAAGCGGAGGACGTAACGGCCCTCGGCCGGCTCCCAGAGCATGAAGCCCGGCAGCACGGCGGCGCCGGTCTTGCGCGCCATGTGGGCCAGACCTGTCCCGGTGCAGGCATCGACGCCAAAGAATTTCACAAACTCGCCCTGGGGCGGGGTCATGTTGGTGTCCATGAGGATGGCGACGGTCTGCCGGGCGCGCATGGCCAGGAGCAGGCCGCGGCCGAAGTCGTCCTTGTCGATGACTTGATTGCCGTGCAGGCAGCGGATGCCGTTGACGTATTCGTCGAGGCGGCGGTTGTCGAGGGGGCGGATGACCACGCTCATGGTGTGGCCCATCAGCGAGTGGTAAAAGCCGGAAAGCTCCCAAGCGCCCAGGTGGCCGGTGACAATCAGAACCCCTTTGCCGCGGGCCTGGGCGGCAAGGTAGTGGTCCAGGCCTTCGGTGCGCATCCAGCCGCTGGCGTTTTCGGCGGTGTAACGGGTCAGGCGGCAGAACTCGACCAGTTGCCAGCCAAGATGACGGTAGACGCCGCCGAGCATGCGGTTGCGTTCGCGGCTGGAGAGATCGGGGAAAGCCAGCTCCAGGTTGCGGACGCCAACCCGGCGCAGGCGGCCAAACAACCAATAGACAGCAAAGGCCAGCAGGCAGGCCAACTGCCGCGCCAAGCTGCGCGGCATGCGCCCCAAGCTGCGCGCCACGGCAAGGACCAGCCAATACTCAAGGTTTTCCCGCATGGTTGAAGGTAAAGATCAGTTTACGCGTTTTCAGAAAGCGCGTGGCCTTTGCCAGTGTGTGCAAGACCGTCGCTGCTGATGCTCAGCATTCTGCACGCCTCTTGCCGCGAACACCGTCTCGTGACTCAGCGCACAGTCCGGCCTGCCGGCCGGAAAGAGAATGATCTCGCAGAGATTCTTTCGCGCCGCAAGGACCATCCCTCATGAACTCTGAAGCTGCCGGGAACTCCGGCTTCCTCCGCCCCCTCTGGAGCCGCATCCCCTGGACGGATATTTCCGTGCCGCCCTGGCTGTTTTCGCTGCTGGTGCTGGCCGTGTTGCCTGTTGCGCGCTACTATGCCGTCTTCGGTCCGCCGCAGGCCCGCATCCTGTTCCTGCTTCATGCATTGGTCATGTGGGCGCTGCCGTTCCTCTTCCTCACCGCTTCGGGCCGCGGCCAGATCGGCCTCCGCAAGCCGGCCAACGCTACCTCCGCCCTGGTCCTCAGCGTTCTCGCCGGAGCCGTCTGCGGCCTCGCTTTCTTTGCCATCGGCATGGCTCTCTATGGCAACTCGCCCGACAACTGGAACGTGAGCATCCGTGACAGCCTTCAGCTCAAGCAAATGCTCGCCGTGATGCCGCCCGCCGCCGCCTTTGCGGCCATCATCCTGCCCGCCATGATCCTCACTCCCATCGGCGAGGAGATCCTCTTTCGCGGCCTCATCCAGCAGTCTTTCACCCTGCGCTGGAACGCCGTGATCGCCACCCTCGTCAACGGCCTGGCCTTCGGCCTCATCCATCTTCACGTCCATGGCCTGTGGCGCGACGCGACCGGCTTCCAGCTGCGCCCGATCTCCGGCGCGCTCATGGTTCTTCTGGGCGTCGGCCTCAGCGCCGTCTTCACGCTCTGCCGCCTGCGCTCGGGCTCGCTCTGGTGCGCCATGGCAGCCCACGCCGCCTGCAACCTGGCTATGATCGGCACCGTCTTCTTCTACTACATCTGATCGACCGTCGCCTCATCCGCGCCGGAAAGGAACGCCTCATGACAGACCAAAAGATCTACCGCATCGCCGGCATCAGTGCTCTGGCCTGCATCGCCACCTTCTTCATCGAGTTCCCCTTCTACCTTGTCCGCAGCCCCTTCCCCGGCCTCGCCGCGTCGGACAAGCTGGCCGATTTCGCCGCCCGCAACGGGACCAACATCATGTGCTGCGTCTTCCTGGATTTCATCATCCTCACTCTCATCATGGTCTTCTTTGCCGGTGTCCGTCACCTCATCCGCCAGGCCAATCCACAACACGAGTGGCTTGCCAGCCTCTTCTTCGGTGTCGGGCTGGTCTACGTCACTCTCACCCTCGTCGCCGACTCCCTCCAGGCCTCCACCGTCATCGACGCCCTCAACCCTCCCGCCGACGGCGTCATCATTCGCGCCATGATGG
Organism: Occallatibacter sp.; assembly: GCA_049509715.1. Classification (GTDB taxonomy): domain Bacteria; phylum Acidobacteriota; class Terriglobia; order Terriglobales; family Acidobacteriaceae; genus Telmatobacter. Next base: position 5,847 of record JBEKZR010000190.1, read on the forward strand.
AGAGCATGTTGCTCATGTACGGCGCTGTCGCCCTCTGGCTCATGGCTTTCTTCATGGCCATCCTCAGCTACGTCACTCAGTTGAGCGGCGTTCTTCCCAGATGGTCCGCCTGGGTGGGCTACGCCTGCGCGCTGGCCTGCCTGGCCTTCGTCCCCGCCATGTTCGTCCACCACGTCGATCTGTACGGTTTCTACAACCCGGCCGGTTGGGGCGCCGAGGCCATCGCCAACGGATTTCCCCTGGCAGTCTGGATGATCGTCGTCGGCATCCTCATGCTTCGCAAGGCCGGCAAGCGCGATCCCGCCGCATCCCAGGCACACTGAAGGGTGCGGAATGACGCCCTCACCCTGCAGTGGAAGAAGCCATCCTCCGGTCTCGAAAGCCCCGAACGTTACTTGCGGTTTTTGGCCTGGACGAAGTATTGCGCCACGGCGCTAACAAACGGTACCGCTCCCGGAGGAACTTCGACGTCGCCCTTCAGAACCGACTCGAAGCTGTGCGGCGCGCCAAAGTAAAGCTCGGTGTCCTCGGAGTTTTGGCTCACGCTGGTGCCGTCCAGAGAGACGCCCGCGAAGACGCCCTTGTTGCGCGAATAGCTGAGCAACTCGGCGCTCATCTTCCAGTCGGTGGCGGCCTGACCGCTGCGGCCTATGGGACCGGCGGCGGCAGAGGCATCGCCGCCGATCTTGAACTTGCTCTTGAGCAGGTCCTGGAAGCCGCGGTCGTTTACCGCAACCAGCACCAGGTCAGTGGACTGGCCGCCGAATTGGAAGCCGAATGAGCCGCCCGCCATGCGAATGAAGACCGGCGCGCTCCAGCCGTGGCCGGTGCGGCAGGTAACCACGCCCTGGCCATACTGGACACCACCGAAGAAAGCGCCCTTAATCAATCCGGGAACCACACCGATGCAGGTGGCCTGTTGAAGGATGTTCATGGGGATGGTGCTGTCCTGGGCGGACATGATGCGGTCCAGGGCCAGCTTGGCCGCGTCGATGCGGGCCTGCAAATCCTCCCGCGTGGAGCCGGCAAAAGCGGTGTGGGTGAGCATGAGGCAAATCAAAAGAAGGGGGCAGACTGAAGCGATCGTCTTCTTCATATCCATTTCCTTTCCACTCCGCCGCCTTTCCGGCGCGGATGGTTTAATTTTACGAAAAAGAGGCGGCGCATGGCGATGCGCGATACTCGATCCCGCGCGACGCTGGAGGCCGGGCCT
>JBEKZR010000191.1:0-7059 GCA_049509715.1 Occallatibacter sp.
TCTTTCCCGATTCCAGCCAGTTCTTTTCCGTCGGCGTGAGAACCGGGCGGCTCTCCTCCAGTGCGCGAACAAAATGCCGCTCCGCTGGCTGGGTTGCTCCGCGCCAAAGCTCCGCCAGCACCACCGAGGAGTTGCGGATCCGGCCCGGACACCCGGCCATGCGTTCCGAGTGGCGCCGCGTGCGTTGATTGTCCACCAGCACCGAGGTATCGAAGATCACGATCTCATTCATCGCTGCCCGCGAACTTCAGCTTGCCCTCGTACTTCCGGATCGCGTCCTTGAAGCGCTGATTGCCCACAATCTCGCGCAGGGCGATATGCACGGCCTCGGTGCGCGATTTGACGCCGAGCGCGCGCGCCGCCTCATCCGCCAGTTCTGTGTCCAGCCGGATCGATGTAAGTGTCGCCGCCATACCTTCTCCTTCTGTATATACAGATCATGACATCAATATATATAAGTGTCAAGCTGTCCTGCACGGCCGGCTCTCCCAGGTTCCGCTTTTGTGACCTGGGAAACTACAAACCTCATGCGCGAAGCGCGCCCGCCTGGACGGCAAGTCCGCCCCACCGCAGGTGGCTACCCCAGCTGGCTGACCTTCACCGCCAACTTCTCGAAGTCCACCGTGCCCAGGCCGCGTCCGGCGGCTATCTGCAGGTAGAGCAGATGCTCGGGGTCCAGGTTCCAATATGCCTTGGCCACATAGGCGTCGATGGCTACCGGATCGGTTCCGGCGACGATGGTCTTTTTGAGGGCCACGTCTTCCAGGTTGCCGCCGGTGGGGCCGTTGCGCACCAGGATGCGGTAGCAGTCCAGCAGCGTGACCGTGGGCAGCATGAAGCTGGCCAGGTCGGCGAGCGACTGGTGAATCTGCTGGTGCAGGCGGTTGCGCTGGCCGCCCAGGATGCCGTACCAGTTCTTCATGCCCAGCGTTGCGCCGGTGAGGACGTGGTGCTTGGCGATGGGCAGATTGAAGATTTTGTCGGCTTCGAGGAAGGGCGTGAAGACGGGCCAGCTCTTGAGCACCACACCGCCCAAATCGACTTCGCGGAAGAGCTCGGGATCGGGCAGAATGACTTCTGCGCCCTCGGTGCGGGCCGCGGCCTGAATGCCGGAGCGCAGAAAGCAGCGGCGAGGCTCGTTGCAACTGACGTCGGTGACGATGACCCGCTTGGCGCCGGCCTGCCAGCACTGGCGAACCACCTCGGCGACCACCTCGGGATTGGTGTTGGCGGCCTGCTCCGGGGTGCGGTCCCAGGCGATGTTGGGCTTGATGACCACCACGTCCTGGCGGCTGACGAAGCGGCGAATGCCGCCCAGATTTTCAAGCGCCTTGGCAACCAGCGCGCGCGGTTCCCCGCCCTGCGCCACTGGGCTCCCCTCGTCCGCCGCGGCTGATTTGTCCGTGGGAAATTGGACCACGGTCATGTGCGGCCATTGCGGATCGGAAGCAATGCGATGGTCGCGGCGCGCCTGCTCGGCATGGGACGCAACCGGGCGGAAGCTGTGTTCGCTGAGCCACACGGCCGCGCCCGCCGCGCCCGCGGCCACGCCGCCCACGCGCAGAAGTTGCAGCATGGCCTCGCGGCGCGTTATCCCCTGCGCCTGTTTCTCGTCCGGCTTCCGATCGGTTTCCCCGGCCATGTTTTTTCTCCCGCTCAGACTTCCATGAGGTGAATGCGTTGCGGATCGTTGCTGCCCAGATTGTGAGCCTGGTCGGCGGCGGTGGCGATGTAGCGCGGCGGACGGCCCGCGGCCTCCAGCGTCGGCATGCCTGCCTCGGCGCGCTTGCGCTCGATCATCTGCCACGCCGTGCGATCCACGGCCACGCGATCTTCGCCCACGATGAGCGCGTTGGGGTACCAGAGGCGCTCGGGATGAAAGCTGGGCCCACCATCATAGACGGACGAGATGGCGTCGCCGATGGTGAAACGTACCTTCTCACGGATGGTGGGGATGCAGTTGAGGTCGGCGACGGCGGGGTTGCATCCGCCTACGTGAAGATCCTGCGGGCGCTCGACCACGCCGTACATATTCTTCATCGCGAAGGTGACGCCGCATCCCAAGCTATGGTCCTTGAGGATGGGCAAGCCGATCACCATCGCGCACTCGCGGGTGAGAATCTTGGCCAGCTTCACGCTGACCGTGCCGAACGCGACCGGCTCATTCTCATAACCGGCCACATCGTTGCCGTAGACGCGAACACGGCTCGGATCGGTGTTCACGGTGAGGCCGCACGCCTCCAGGCTGCGGGCGTCACGCTCCCACACCACGATCTCGCCTGGCTTGACGCCGGCCTGCTGCAGCCGCTCCGCAATGGCCATCACCAGCGCAAAGTGTGTTGAGATCCCCTTGCCGCCCAGGCCGTTTACCTTGAGGCCGATGACCTTGCCCACAGGCACGATGCGCTTCCAGGCTTCTGCCTGCTTGTCTCGGCCGGTGTAAGCGGCCATGGCCCGGTCGAGCAGATCGAGGACACGCTTTTCATCCAGTTGGCCGCTGGCATTATGCAGCGCCGCATCGCGCGCTACCACAACTTTGGATTTGGCGGCCTCGGCGTGCTGGTCCAGCATCGCGGCAAACCCCAGCTTGTCCGCTGCGGCGGACGAGCCTAGCAGCGCGGCTCCTGTCGCTGCGGTCTTCAGAAATTCCCGGCGGTTTTTCATCGCGATCCTCACCTTCCCTCATCTTTTCTGTCGCGGCCGGCGCTCCGGCGTTTGTATTTACAGCTTCGCTTCCACGCCGCGCGCCAGCGCCAGCAGCGCCTGCGGAGTATCGGGCGTGGACTCATAGGCAACGATGCGCACCAGGTGTGGGCCTTTGCGGAAGATGACGCTCTGCGAATAGGCCACGCCCGCATCGCCCAGTTGAATGCTCTTGGCGTCTTTGCTTTGTCCGGTCTCCAGAATCTTGCGCGCGCCGGCCGCGTCGTTCATGGTGTAGACATCGACGACGGCTTCCAACTGGCCCTGGTACTTGTAGTCGGAGGTCGAGGTGGAGACCACGCCGGCGGAAATGTATTGCTCGGCGTCGCCGTCGATGTATTGCCACAGGTCTTTGGCCGCAAAGACGCGCGTGTCGCTGGTTTTATCCCAGCCCGCGACCGCGCCCGAGGCCGGGAAAGGGTCGGAGGCCCTCTTCTTGCAGCCCGCGCCTGCAGCCGCGGCAACGATCATCAGCACCGTAACGGCCCACTTCCAATTCAAGCGAAACATCACTGACAGTCTCCTTTACTTTCTGTTGAGCAAAATCTGGCTGCCGGGCGAGCGGCTTTCGCCAATGCTGGTGACATAGACGGCCGGGTGCTCTTGCAGCGGGCAGGCATACTCGCAGGCGCCGCAGCCCACGCAGCGGCTGGGATCGACGCGCGGCTGCTTGAGCGTTTTGGTGTTGCCGGCCGAGTCGATGACCTGGGCTTCCTGTACAAAAATGGCCTTGGGCGAAACCGGGCACCACTCTTCGCAGACGATGCACTCGGTGGCCATGGCCCAGGGCAGGCAGCGGCCGCGGTCGTAAAATGCGGTCCCCAGGCGGATCGGCTGCTCCCCCGCGGCGGACTGGCCCACGCCCACCACCCAGCCTTTTTCCTTGGGCGTGATCTGCCAGATTGCGCCGGTGGGGCAGACCTCGGAGCAAAGCACGCAACTGGGCTCGCAGTAGCCGATGCGCGGCACCAGCGTGGGCGTCCACAATCCTTCCAGGCCAGCCTGATCGAGCGTGGGGTGCAGCGCGGTGTTGGGGCAAACCTTCATGCACTCGCCGCAGCGGATGCAGCGGGAAAGAAAGTCAGACTCGTCGAGCGATCCGGGCGGGCGCAACAGGCGTTCGTGGCGGCTCTTGCCCAGGCCGGTGTTGGCGCGCATCAGCGGAACTACTGCCGCGCCCGCGACGAGGCCCGTAAGCGTCCTGCGCCGGCCCAGGTCGGGCGAGGCAACCTCATGGTCCTTGCGGAAGAAGCGGAAGTTGAGGCTGTCATGCGGGCAACTGCCCACGCAGTTCATGCACATCAGGCACTCGGCCTTGCGCCACGGCGCGCCGCCGATAGGATCGTCGCCGCCCTGGCAGTGGAGCAGGCAGCGATTGCAGTTGTCGCACGCGGCCGGGTCTTTGTGCAACCCCAAAATCGACCAGCGCGAGACCGCGCCCAGCAATGCGCCCAGCGGGCAGATCGCCCTGCACCACAACCGCGTCACGCGCAGGCTGAGGGCGAGAATGGCCAGAAACAGAATGCCCAACACCAGGCCTTGCGCATAGTGCGGCTGACGGAGATCAAGCACCAGGAATTGCAAAACTGAATGCAGCGTCTCGCCGGTTGTCTTGATGGCCGCGACGGGACTGTGCTCGAGCGGCTCCAGCACGGCGCGCGCGGCAGCGTTGAAGGCCGGCAAAAGCGACAGGCCGAAGGAGCGAACCAGCAGGCTGAAAGGATCTATCCAGCCGATGGCTGCCGAACCGAAGAGCGCGGCCACTAATCCGGCAATCAGGACAACATATTTGCCTGTCTGCCAGCGCTTATAGCGATTGGACTCGATGCGCTGCTTGCCCCGCTTGGACTCCGATGGCATATTCCCAACAAAGTGTTGCAGCGTGCCCATGGGGCAGATCCAGCCGCAGAAGAAGCGGCCCAGAAAGAGCGTAGGCAGCAGAATGACCAGGCTCCAGACCAGGCCGCGATAAAGCGCGTGGCCGGCCAGCGCGTTGACCACGGCCACCAGCGGGTCCCATTCGAAGAACAACCGCACCGGCGCGCGCAGTTGAATCTCGGTCGAGCCGCCGGGAAAGAGGCTTATTGAGGTGAAGAACAGCAGCAACAGAAAGAGCAGCAGAAAGAATATCTGCGAAATCCTGCGCCACTTCGGCAATCTGGACCGGTTCAAAAATCGCCTCCACACACGCGGACGCTAAACCTGCATGATTGATGATTGGCGCACGGGCAAGCGGCGGACTGTGATCTGCGTCACCGATTGGCGATCTTCGGGCCTAAATTTATGGTTTTGTTTCGATCCAAACGCTTATAGCGCAAGGGAGCTCCTTGCAGCGAAGCCGCGTATTGCGATTCCTGCCCCAAATGAAGTGGGAGAGAACGCACTCGAGTTCTCTCCCGTCTTCCGCGTCCGCACCTTAGCGCGCGCCGGCCGGGGCATCTTGGTGTCCCCAGCGGTGCTGAATTGCCTTGACGGATACAGCCTGGTACACCGCCGCCAGGCCAACAAGTCCGTACACCACGGAGCTGAGCGTAGAAGTTTGACCAAAGCTCATGCCGAAGATGGCGGCCACCAGGTCGAAGTGCGCCACGCTCACCAGACCCCAGTTCAATCCGCCAACCACCAGAAGCACAGCCGCTACCACATCCAGAGTTTTCATCGTTTTCTCCATCCTTTTTTAGTTGCACCCTTGCCGGGCGCTGTATTAACTATAATGAATAAAGATTTGCGTAACAGGAAAAGTGCCCGAGTTTTGCAATTCATTTGAGTGCCAGTCAAAAATCTGGTCCGTGTTTGCACCGGCGGAAAAAGCGGGAGAAGCGAATGGTCAACAAAACGATTGTTGAAGGGCTTCGGCCCTATGCTCTGGGCGAGAAACTCCGCGCCCTGAGGCTGCGAAAGAGCATGGGCCTGGTGGAATTGGGCAGGCATACTGGCCTTTCGGCGGCGATGCTCTCAAAGCTGGAATGTGGCAAGCTTTTTCCCACATTGCCAACACTATTGCGAATCGCCCTGGTCTTCGGGGTGGGCCTCGAATACTTCTTCACCGACGAGCGCAAGCGTCATGTGGTGGCGATTGCGCGCAAGAAGGAGCGCTTGCGGTTTCCGGAAAAACCAGGCGTAGGCGCCATTGCCTACCACTTCGAGAGCCTGGACTTCAAGGCAACAGAGCGCAAGCTGAATTCGTTCTATGTGGAATTCGAACCCGCCTCTCCTGAAAAGGCGCGGCCTCATCAGCACCCGGGCGTGGAATTGCTCTATCTGATCTCAGGAAAGTTGGACCTCACAATAGGCTCCGAGACGTTCACCTTGGAATCGGGAGATGCCGTGTACTTTGATTCCCGAGTTCGCCACAGCTACCACCGTGCCGGTAAAAGTCCTTGCACCGGCGTCGTTGTTACCGCGTAGAAAACCGCAGCCCTTACCATCATCGCAACTCTCATCAAGCGGCGCCAAGGAGGGGATTGCCTGAACTGAGAGCCAAATTGGCTGTAAGAAGCATTTACGCTAATTTGCGCCTAACAGACACTTCAGCCTTTGAAATAAGCCCTCTCAATCTTCCTGAACAGTCGGCTCACAGGTGATTGATGAGCGAAGCGATGCAGGCCGCGCCGAAGCCGTTGTCGATGTTGACCACCGAGACGTTGGGCGAGCAGGTGTTCAACATGCCCAGCAGCGCCGCCACGCCGCCAAACGACGCGCCATAACCAATACTGGTGGGAACGGCCACGACCGGCGCGTTCACCAGGCCGCCGACCACGGTGGGCAGCGCGCCCTCCATGCCGGCGCAGACGATGAGCACGCGCGCGGATTGCAGTGTAGATTTCTGCGCCAGCAGGCGATGAATCCCCGCCACTCCAACGTCGGCGATCAACTCCACCGTGTTGCCCATCAGCCGCGCGGTCACCACGGCCTCCTCAGCCACGGGCAGATCGCTGGTGCCGGCGCAGACCACGGCGATAGCTCCCTTGCCGGGGGTGGTTGCAGCCTGCGTAAGCGTGATGGCGCGGGCCGTCTCGTGAAACTCGGCGCGCGGCTCGATGGCGCGGACGGCTTCGTACATCTCGCGCGTGGCGTGCGTAGCCAGCGCGTTGCCACCCGCCTTGGCCATGCGGGCAAAGATCGCCGCCACTTGCGCAGCGGTCTTGCCGGCGGCAAAGATCACTTCCGGCATGCCGGTGCGCAGCGCGCGGTGATGATCGAGCTTGGCAAAGCCCAGGTCCTCGAAGGGCAGGTCGCGGAGGCGGTCCACGGCTTCGTTGACGGCGGTGCGGCCCTCGCGCACTTCGTTGAGCAGAGCTTCGATCAAAGCGCGATCCATCAGAGCGCCTCCTTCTTTGCGCCGCTGTCCGCGCC
>JBEKZR010000192.1:0-7027 GCA_049509715.1 Occallatibacter sp.
CTCGCTCGACTCGAAGTATCAGTCTCCCTTTGTGAGTGTTGCATGGACGGTCCATCCTGGATGGATTTGGAAAGCGGAATACAATTACTACGGCTACGGCGAGGGCGGTCCTTCCGGCCCGCCGTTCTGCAGCACTTCGACGTCTACGACATCAGCGGTCGTTCCTTGCACCTCTCTACCCCAACCGACCGGTCTAACCGAATCGCCTGCCGGCCTGACCGCACCGCGGAACTTTCATGCGAATAACGTGACCATTGGAATGCATTACGAGTTCTGACAGGGCCTGGCCCTCTAACCATCGGCGCAGTTCCCGAATGCAAGGGGCTGCGCCGTTCCGTGTGAGATGGTTTATCTCGCCATCGTGGTTGCAACCTCAGCGTCTTATACCTGCCGCCGGGGTTGTAGTATGAAGAAGAATACGCTCGGCAGGTGCTTCTCCCGCGCAATCTGGCCGACAAAAATCAAGGAGTCTTGCGATGACAAAGACGATTCGATCCCTGTTGGTGTTGGCAGCTGTAGTGTGTCTGGCCGGCGCCGTGGGCTTCGCTCAATCCGCAGGCGAAGCGACCTACAAAGCCAAGTGTCAAATGTGCCATGGCGCCAATGGAACCCCTAGTGCGGGGATGGCCAAGTCCATGGGCGTGAAGGCGGTTTCCGATCCGGACATCAAAAAGCTGACCGCGGACCAGATGGCTGCCGCCGTCAAGAACGGCAAGGGCAAGATGAAGCCGATCTCGGGACTGACCGACGCGCAGATCAAGGACGCTGTGGCTTTCTACCGCAGCCTGAAATAGCAGGTACAATCGAACCGAAAAGTTCGACCAGGCCCGCCTCAACCGGCGGGCCATTTTGAGCAGGGGGATAAAATGCCGGTGTTTCAAAGATTCCGTGAAAACTGGGCGCGGCCGGCTCTGTTCTTCGGCAATAACCCCATCAGCCTTGCCGGCGGAGCCATCACCACCGCCGCCGGGATCACCATGATCGGCTACTGGCTGGTGGAGATCTTCGGCCGGCCCAACGACAACCCTTACCTCGGAATCATCTTCTTCCTGCTTCTGCCGGCTCTGTTCATTGCCGGGCTGCTGCTGATCCCGGTAGGCGTGTACGTGCGCCGCAGAAAGCTCCAGAAAGCCGGACAGATTCCAGCCGAGTTCCCCAAAATCGATCTCAACGACCGGGTCTTCCGCCATGGTCTGGACATTGTGCTGGTGGCCACCATCGTCAACCTGCTGGTCGTGGCCATGGCCAGCTATCGCGGTTCGGCCTACATGGACTCGCCGCAGTTTTGCGGCCAGTCCTGCCACGTGATGCATCCGGAGTACACGGCCTACAAGATCTCCGCCCACTCCCATGTGGACTGCGTAGCCTGCCACATCGGCTCGGGCGCGCAAGCCTACTTCAGCGCCAAGGTGAACGGCACCAAGCAGCTTCTCGAGGTTGCGTTCGATCGCTACCCCACGCCGATTGAATCGCCAGTGCAGAATCTGCGCCCGGCCCGGTATATCTGCGAGGGCTGCCACACGCCGGCCCGGTTTGTCGGAGAAAAGCTGCTGGTCAAGTCCACCTTTGCCGACGACGAGAAGAACACCGAGACCCAGACTGTCGTGGTGCTGCACCTCGGCGGCCAGGATTCGCTCTCCCATCTGACCGGGATTCACGGCGTGCATCTCGGCCACATCGAGTACATCGCCACCGATCCCACCCGCACCGCCATCCCCTGGGTGCAGAAGCGGAATCCCGATGGCTCGGAGACCGTGTTTGCCGCGTCAGCCCTGAACGGCGCCGTTCCTCAGGGCGAACGGAGGCTTATGGATTGCATCGACTGCCACAACCGCGCGGCGCATACGTTCGTGACCGCGGAAGACGCGCTCAACCGGGCCATGGCCGACGGCGCCATCAGTCCGGAACTGCCCTGGGTTCACAAGGAGGGCCTGGAGCTGCTCAAGGCCTCCTACGCCTCTGAGGCCGAGGCGCAAACCCGGATTCCTCAGCAGCTTTTGGAGTTTTATCGCGCCCAGCATCCCGAGGTGCTGACTGCGAAGGCAGCGCTGGTCAAGCAAGCGGGCGACGAACTGGCGACCCTTTACAGCCAGAACGTGTTTCCCTTTATGAAGATGACCTGGGGAACGCACCCCAACCACATCGGCCACATGAGCTATCCGGGCTGCTTCCGCTGCCACGACGGCGACCACGCGGCCAAGGACGGCAAGAGTATCACCCAGGACTGCGCGGCCTGCCACAACCTGCTGGCCGTCGACGAAGCGAAGCCCAAGGTGCTGGCCGATTTAGGAATTCAATAATTCTCTTCGGTTAGCGTATCCTGCGCGGAAGCGGTACAAGCGCAGGCACTCGCTGTGCGTACTGCTCGTAGACTTCTCCAAATTGCAGCCGCATCCACCGCTCTTCAAGCCGCAGTTTGAACCACAGCATCGCGAAGAGGAAAGCAAAAGCCACCAGGCCACGAACCTGTGCAATGGCGATTGCCGTGCCTAGAAATCCGGTCAACAGCCCTGTATAAATCGGATGGCGTACCAGGCCATACGGTCCGCCGGTGATTAGTTCGTGGTCTCGCTTGATCGTCACCGAGCTGCTCCAGTTGCTACCCAGATACACGCGCGCCCAAATCGCAAAGCCAAGCCCCAGCACACTTACCACCGCGCCAATCCAGAACCAGGCAGTCCAGTTGGTTTCAGAAAGATAAGTCCGGTAGAGCACGGGAATGGGCAGCCGGGGGAACATCAGGAAAACAAATACGAAAGGAATCGTCACGGCCCGTACGATCCGCGACACAAGCGGCTCAACCCGTTCGTTGCTCTTGGCGCCGCGCGCCGCAACTTGCCAATAGAGAAAATAAACCACCCACAGCGCGGGAAAAAACCAATCATAAAAAGGTCTCACTAAGCCTCCATACGGCTGTTACTCAAGCGGTATACGCATACAACGCATCACCTGTTCCCAATCGAGCGGAAGCCCCGGCATGGTAGGCTGGCCTTTCACGTTCAAGGAGCCCGATTCTTCATGCATTCCAGCCAGCCTATGCACTTCAATCTTGTCGCCGCGGCCCATGCCGCCATGATCGAGCACGGTTTTCAGCCGGAGTTTCCCGCCGGAACCGATGCCGAACTCGCCGCCATTCAGGCGCATCCCGCGCCGCCCGCCGTCCCCGGCATTCAGGATCTGCGCGGCCTGCTCTGGTCCTCGATCGACAACGATACCTCCAAAGATCTGGACCAGATCGAGTGGGCGGAACAGTTGTCCGATGGCCGCATTCGCGTGCTCATCGGCGTGGCCGACGTGGACGCGCGCGTAAGCCGGGGCACGGTCATCGATAGCCACGCAAAGAGCGAAACGACTTCGGTCTATACCGGGGTCAAGGTCTTTCCCATGCTCCCCGCCGAGCTCTCCGAGGGCATTACCTCCCTCAACGAAAATGAAGACCGCGTGGCGCTGGTTATCGAGTTTGCCGTGGATCAGGCCGGCACTGCCTCCGACGGCAAAGCCTACCGCGCGCTGGTCCGCAACCGCGCGCAGTTGGCCTACAACTCCGTGGGCGCGTGGCTGGAGGGAACCGGCCCCGCGCCGGCCAAGGTGGCCGCCAACAGCGACCTGGCCGCGCAGTTGAAGCTCCAGGACGCAGCGGCCCAGCGCATGGTGGGCGGCCGCTTCCAGCATGGAGCGTTGGATCTGGAAACGATTGAGACCCGGCCCGTCATGCTGGCCGAGGAAGCGGTGGAGATTGCGCGCCTGGAAAAGAACCGCGCCACATCGCTGATCGAGGAATTCATGGTGGCGGCCAACGGCGTCATCGCCCGCACCTTCGAGGAGGCGGGCGTGGCTTCGATCCGCCGCATCGTCCGCACCCCCAAGCGCTGGGACCGCATCGTCGAAGTGGCCGAAGGCCTGGGAACTACTTTGCCCGCGGAACCAGACTCACGAGCCCTCAACGACTTCCTGCTGGCGCAGAAGCAGAAGGACCCCGACCATTTTCCCGATCTCTCGCTCACGGTCGTCAAGCTCATGGGTCCCGGCGAATATGTGCTGGTCAGGCCCAATGAAGTCTCGCCCGGCCACTTCGGCCTGGCCGTGCAGGACTACACTCACTCGACCGCTCCCAACCGCCGCTTCCCGGACATGGTGACGCAGCGGCTGATGAAGGCCTGGCTCGCCCACGCGCCGCAGCCCTACTCCGAAGGCGATCTCAATGCCATTGCGACCCGTTGCACGCTGATGGAGGACAGCGCCCGCAAGGTAGAGCGCGAGATGCAGAAGCGCATCGCCGCCGTGGTGCTGCATCCGCGCATCGGCCAGAGCTTCCCGGCCATCGTCACCGGCGTCAACAACTACGGCGTTTTTGTGCGCACCCTCGACCCGCACGTGGATGGCATGGTAGTCAGCGGCGGCAAAGGGCTGGACGTGGGCGACAAGGTGACGGTCAAGCTGGTCTCCACCGATCCGCAGCGTGGGTTTATTGATTTTGCGGTGTGAAGAGCCGGGTTATTCCTTTGCCGGCCCCTGCACCAGCCCGATCAGGTGCCCTTCGGGATCGGTGAAGGCGGCGACGATGCCGCCGTCGGAGATGGGTTGCGGGCCGAAGGCCTTCTTTCCGCCTTTGCTTTCAATGAGTTCCAGCGCGGCGTTCATGTCCTCAACCGCAACATAAAACGTGACATGTCCGCTGTGTCGCTCACGGGCGCCGATGCCGCCGTTGATGCCGGAGCCGGGCCTGACCAGCGAATACCAATCCTCGACCGGGTCGATCTCCCAGTGGAAAACATCCTTGTAGAACTCCTCCAGCAGCTTCTTGTCCTTGCCGAGAATCTCGAAATGGACGACCGGATGGGTATGGGGCATGGATGCGACCTTCTCGCGACTTGATGTGAAGGCCACTCTACATGGTCCCGCCGGGCAAAATCCAATGAAAAAACGTCGAAATAAATAATTTCTAACCCCGGCGCGGGAGACGGCGTTATCAAGGCCGCGGGCTGCTGCCGGGGCTGCCTGGGGGAATTCTCTGCTCCCACGGAGGGGAAAATGCGTCTAATAGAGAGGAACTGTGTACACAGTGAATCGTTGCCCTTAGAAGGCGCCGGTCACAGCAGGCGCGAGGGGGTGATTTATCCTCTAGGTAGCCCACTCGTTCGATTCACCTTATTTTTGGTGAGCCGCCCAGGCGGGCTCCGACTTTGCAACTGGTGAACGGATGCGTTTAGGCTCTTTTTTTCTATATACAACGCTCGCGGCTGGCTTCAGCCTGGTGGCGTTGTGCTCCACAACTATTGCTCAGGAACCGGGCTCCGGGCTGACCGCCGTTGCCGAGCTTCCCGAGGCTCCACAGCCCCAGTTCGTGGTGGCTGAGGCTGAGCCGTTGGCGCAGCAACCTCCCGCCGTGCAAAGCCAGAGCACTCAGCAGCCCGCCCCGAACCCGAACCCGAGCCCCGCCCAGGGCAGTTCCAGTTCCCAACCCCCCGCTCAGCAGCCCGGCGCTGAAAAAGGCCAGCGCCAAAAAGCCGGACGGCCGATTGCCGCGCCCGGGATGCAGACAGCTAATATCAGCGGCACTGTAACCGATGTGAACGGCGACCTCGTTCCCGGCGCCACGGTCGTTCTGGACGGCTCAGTCCCCGAAGATCACCGCACGATCGTGGCGAACGAGAACGGACTGTTTGAATTCGACGATCTCAAGACGGGAACCCCTTATCACGTCACCATCAGCGCCAAGGGGTTTGTAAACTGGACCTCGCCCGACGTCGTCCTCAAGCCAGGCCAGTACGAATTCCTGACGGACATCAGGCTCCAGGTCGCGGGGGGGGTGACCTCGGTAAATGTGTATTCATCCACCGAGCAGATCGCCATCCAGCAGGTCAGGCTCGAGGAACAGCAGCGCGTTTTCGGCATCATCCCCAATTTCTACGTCGTCTATGATCAGAACCCCGCGCCGCTCACGGCGAAGCTGAAGTTCGAACTCGCCCGCAAGGCCTATACCGATCCTGTTACCTTCCTCGCGGTCGGCTTCCTTGCAGGCATCTACCAGGCGGCAGCGATCCCCAACTACGTTGAGGGCGCGAGAGGTTACGGCGAGCGCTACGCCTCGATCTATGTAGACGGGGTTACCGACATCTACTTCGGCGGCGCCATCCTGCCAGCGCTTCTGCACCAGGACCCGCGCTACTACTACCAGGGCACGGGCACAAAGAAGTCGCGCGCCCTCCACGCCATTCTCAGCCCATTCGTCTGCAAGGGAGACAACGGCCATAATGAACTGAACGTCTCGAGCATAGGTGGCGATCTGATCTCGGGGGCCATCTCGAACGCGTACTATCCGCAAGCGAATCGCGGCACGGGGCTAATGTTCGAGAATGACGCTATCACCACCGCTTCCCGCATGATCGACAGCCTGGTACAGGAGTTCATCCTGCGCAAGTTAACGCCCAAAGCCAAAAACAGACAAAACTAGAGCATTTTCAGAGGAGCTGCTTTAGAGCGGAACCAGAGTCAATGTGTCCTTAAAAAGAGGCTTCTGGGTGGCTCGCCGCGGCGTTTCACCGGCAGCGATCGACCCTGCCGATTCCTCGTCTTCCTGGGCCTGGCAGCCTATTTCGCGGTCCGCCTGGCGCCACCCAGCTTCAGAGCGCGGAGCGCGGCCAGATTCTTCTCGATCAGCGCGCAGCGCTGCTCCACGCAGGCGTGGCTGCGCAGCGGATCGGCGGGCGCGTTATTCGCTTTGGGCAGCAGTCAAGCAGGCTCCTTCACTTCGAGCCGCTGATCCGCCGCCACGTCACCAAGCTTTTGCACCGTCCCTGAGGGCCAGTGGATTTCTATTGTCCCCTTCAGCTCGCTTCCCAGCCCAAAATGCAGGGTCAGATCGCTGCTCGAAGCATAGCCCACGCTGTTCGTCACACATCGAATCTGCGTCCGGTTTGCAGTCTTCAAGCTAACCTGGGCGCCGATCGCCGAGCGATTGCTGCGTGTTCCTGTCAGCCGCAATTGCAGCCAATGGCGCATCGGGCTTCGATTCCACCATAGCTCG
>JBEKZR010000193.1:0-6988 GCA_049509715.1 Occallatibacter sp.
GACTCCCTGGTCACGACCGCTATGGCCGTGGCCGAGGCAACCTCACCCAGGTCCATGCCGCCCACCCCGTCGGCAACGGCGAAGAGATAGCCGTGGGACCGGGCCTGGCGGCGCGAGGCGGGGATGAACGATCCCATCGCATCCTCGTTGTTGGCGCGAACTTTGCCGAAATCGCTTGCCTGGCCGAACTGTATATCGAGCATGGACGCCGCCTGGCGGATCTCCCGGAGGGTCTCCGGCAAGGTATTTCTGAAATTGTGAAACATCCGGCTCGAGAGCGCCACTGAGCGGTTCTCAACCCCCTCGTCTCAGTGAAGAGGCTGAGGAGCAATAGCGCAGAGTCCGGACGTAGTGGATCAATTCCAGTAATGCAAACGCGGCATAAAAAACAAATGATGATTGCAAAAGAATTTCTGATTTCTGGGCGCATCGGCCTGGGCATGCCTCTCAAAATACGAAATAGAGAAGAACTCGATTGCGCTTTGGCGCAAGCATCCGGATGAGCGCTGTTGAATAAGAGGGCTAAGCGAGAGAATGAGGCAACTGTTAAACCCGGATCTCCTTTTTGATTCGTTACTCTGAAACCTCCAAGCGTCATAATCGTTGCGGCGGGCCAGGCAGGGATAGTAGCGAATCGCCGGGCTTTCGTGCCGCAAACGCTGACTCTTTCCGAACAGGTGTTCTTTTCTCCTTGCACTCTACCTCAGGAGCGGCATAATTGCCGGAATTCCGGGTAGAAAAAAGGGATTCCAGTTATTGCCGTTGCGCCTTTGTTCACAGCTGTGTTACAAGGGATAGCGCGGGTAAATTCGCGAAAGAGGTGCTGGGAGATGGCGGATAGTTGTCTGAACCTTGCCAAGCGAGAGACAGCGCGGCTGAACACGAAGATTGAAGTGCTACAAGGGGGAATTCGCCTCCACAACAAAACCAAGGATGCCTGGGATACGATCGTGCGCAACGCAGAAAGCGAATCGCATGCCGTTTATCTGGATCTTGCCAATTCTGAGACGGAGCGGCTGAACGGGAAAATTGAGGCGGTGCAAGATGAGATTCGCCGCCACATCGAAACCAGGGATGCCTGGGATACGATCATGCGCAACGCAGGAAGCGAATCGCGCATCTACCGGGGCGCAACGTATGTGAGGGGTGCGGATGGCCAATGGCACCTGCATCGGACTCAGGCCAGTGAATCGAATGAGGAGGGCGGCCGGAGATGGACAAGCAATGCCGTCTCGAAGGTCAATTCAGTGCGGCAGTCGCTCCTGTCAGTGTGGCAGTCGCTCCTGGATGCGTGTGAGAGGACTCTCCGCGCCCCGCAGAAACGCACAAATCTTCCAGAGCGCGGCAAGGAGCAGTTCCAGAGCTTGGGACTTTGATAGCAACGACCACACGCCCGCATTGCCACGACAGGATGCGGGCGTTCTGCATCTCTCTTCCGAGGTGTGGGATTCACCTTCTCCTTTAAAATGTCCTTGCGTTCTCTCCTTGTCGACAATGGAATCGTTCAACAGCAGCCCATTACCGATGGTTGCCGGCGTGGGGATTTGAACCGCAGCCTGGACGGCGCGGCTCTCCCATCCGTCAGCCGGGTCAAGGGGCTGGCTTTCCCGCAACTCCGTTGCCTTGAAAAGGTTGGTGTCCGGTTGTCTGGCAGCATTCTTCCAGCGCGTTTTGCACCTGGCGCAAAGCGTGGGCGCGGCTCCGGATCGCGCCTGCTCTTGTTCACGCTGGAGTGTGCGCTGGGGATTGTGGCCGTCATTCTGGTGGCTGCCCTGGCGCACTGGTCGGGATGGCTGCTTCCGGTGGCCGTGCTGCTCTACCTCCTGATTGTGATTCCCATCGCCCTGCTGTACGGATTCTGGCAGGCGGTCATCGTGTCGCTCTCGGCGGTGGTGGTGCACGGCTTTTTCACCGCGCGTCAGCCGCAATTGCATGGCCTGACCAATGCGGCCGCCGATCCGGCCAACACGGTCACGCTGCTGGCATTTGTGCTGGTGGCGCTCACGGTCAGCCGGCTTTCAGCGCGCGTCACCGGCCACGCGCGGGAAGCCGAGTCCCGGGGCGAACAGATGCACGATCTGTATGAGTTCACCCGGCGGACGCTGCAGATGAACCTGCACCTGGAGCCGGGCCCGCAGTTGGCCGAGCTGGTTCACGAGATCTTCCAACTGGAGGCGGTAGCGGTCTTCGACGCCGACCTGCATCAGGTCTACCAGGCTGGAATCTGGAATGAGGACCCGCGGGAGCTGGCCCAGAACGTCTACTACTTCGAGACCTCGGACGACGATCCGGCAACCGGGGTGGGGCGGCGCGTGGTCCGGCTGGGGACGGCGCCGATCGGCAGCCTGGTGGTGCGGGGCGAGACCAGACCGCTGACCAACAACGCTATCGCCTCGCTGATTGCCATTACCTTCGACCGCTACCGGGCCTTCGCCAACGAGAGCCGCATCGAGACGGAGCGGAGGACCGAGCAGCTTCGCGCGACGGTGCTGGACAGCCTGGCGCATGCGTACAAGACGCCGTTGACGGCCATCCGCGCGGCCAGCACGGGCCTGGGAGAGATGGGCCAACTGTCGCCAGGACAGGCGGAGCTGGTGGCGCTGATCGATGAACAGACCGGACTGCTGAGGGACCTGACCAACCGGCTGCTGACCACCGCCCGGCTGGATGCCGGCGAGGTCACCGTTCATGCCACGCCGGTGGGCGTGAGGTCGCTGATTGAAGAGGTTGTGGACAGCCTCAGAGACCGTTTGGCCAGCATGAAGGTTTCGATCGATCTGCAGGACGACAGCATGGTGGTCTGCTGCGACCGCCAGTTGATGGTTATGCTGCTGACGCAGTATGTCGACAACGCATGCAAGTATTCGATCTTCGGCACCACCATCACCATCCGCGTGGTCCATGCCAACGCGGAGGCGATCTTTTCGGTGCACAGCTACGGCCCGGTGATTCCCATGGCGGACCGGGAGAGGATCTTCAACCGCTATTATCGTTCCAGTACCCGCTCGAACCGGGCCGCCGGCACCGGAATCGGACTATCGGTGGCCAAACGCGTGGCGCAGATTCATGGCGGTTACGTCTGGGTCACAAGCGATGAAATCGAGGGGACTACATTTTTTGCGGCCATCCCGGCTCCAGTACAGAAGAGGTGTTCCTGATGAACCAGCCTGTCATTCGCATTCTTGTAGTCGACGACGAATCAGCCATTCGCAGGGCGCTGCGGCCTCCGCTGCTGGAACTCGGCTTTCAGGTTGTCGACGCCTCGCGCGGGGAAGAGGCGCTGCAAATGCTCCGCGCCGGGGCGTTCGATGTTGTTTTGCTCGATGTGAATATGCCGGGGATTGGCGGCATCGAAACGCTGCGCCGCATTCGCGCCTTTGCGCCCCGGCTGCCGATTCTGATGCTGACGGTTCGCGACCAGGAAGAGGAGAAGGTGGAGGCGCTCGATCTGGGTGCGGACGATTACGTCACCAAGCCCTTCAGCACGCGGGAATTGATCGCGCGCATCCGCGCGGCGGTCCGCCGCGTCCGAGCCCCGTTCCGCGCCGAAGACGCGCCCATCGAGATCGGGGAGCTTCGTCTCGATCCGGTCAAGCGCAAGGTCACCAAGCGCGGCCAGCCGGTACATCTGACGCGCAAGGAGTTCGATATTCTGCACTGCCTGATGAGCCGCGCCGGCCGGGTGATCACCTACGCCCGGCTGCTGACCGCGGTGTGGGGCGCCGAGAGCCGCGAAGAGGTCGAGTACCTGCGCACCTTCGTCCGCCAGTTGCGCAAGAAGATTGAAGACGATCCCTCCAATCCCGTGTACCTGCTGACGGATGTGTATGTGGGCTACCGCTTCGCGGACGCGCAGACGTTCCAGGAGGAGACGGCGGAAGGCGCGCCTGGAGCGGGCGGGCTGGAAGGGGCGCCGGAAGAAGCATCGTAAAGCGATTTCCGAATCTGTGGCGAAGAAGGCCCGAGTCCGCTACACGTCGTAGTGCAGCAGGCTGAAGACGTCGTAGTCCGGGAAGCGGGCGCGGCCCTTGAGGAAATCCAGCTCCACGGCAAAGGCTAGCCCGGCGATCTCCCCGCCCAACTGCTTCACCAGCTTGATGGTGGCTTCCATCGTGCCTCCGGTGGCCAGCAGATCATCAACGAGCACCACGCGCTGGCCGGGCTGAATGGCGTCCAGATGAATCTCCAGCGAGTCGGAGCCGTACTCCAGGTCGTAGGTGACGCGGACCACGGGAGCAGGCAGCTTGCCCGGCTTGCGCACCGGCACAAAGCCGGCGTTGAGCCGGTAAGCCAGGGCCGGCCCAAAGATGAA
The DNA here is from genome assembly GCA_049509715.1 of Occallatibacter sp. Classification (GTDB taxonomy): domain Bacteria; phylum Acidobacteriota; class Terriglobia; order Terriglobales; family Acidobacteriaceae; genus Telmatobacter. The sequence goes on from JBEKZR010000193.1 coordinate 4,313, forward strand.
TCCCCGCGCCTCGATGCCCAGAACCAGATCGATCTTCTGCTTGACATAGTGCTGGGCCAGCGCGTCGATCGTATGCGCAAAGCCGGTCTTGTCCTTGAGCAGTGTGGTGATGTCGTAGAACAGAATCCCGGGCTTGGGAAAACCGGGCACCGTGCGCACCAGCGCCTTCAGGGCTTCAACGTCGACGGGCTTGATCTCTTCGGGCATGGATCTATCCCTTTCTGAATGAGACTTGCATGAATTCACGGGAAGTGAACAGGCAGGCTGCGGTTCGGCTTCCGTATCGATTATAGAGGCTTGCGGAAGGCGATCCAGCGGGCAGATGCCAGGGCCGAAATGCGTCCGCCGTGCGGGGGCATTCTTCGATCCGCAGGCCGTTGTTCCTTTCAGTTTCTCGATAGGGTAAACTGGCTTGGTTCGGCTCGGGATCCATTCAGGAGGTTGTTCAATGAACGTTCCGTCGTTTAAGCAACCGAGCGCATTCCTTCCCCTGGCAATGTCGCTCACGGCACTGGGAGTGGTGCTTGGCCATGTAGCGATTTATGGCATTGTCCATGAGGCCGATGAGGGCGCAGCCGCCCATCTCTGGCAGTTGCTCATGGCCGGGCAGATACCGATCGTGGCGTTCTTTGCGGTCAAGTGGCTGCCGCGCGCTCCGATGCGGTCGCTGCGCGTGCTTGCAGCGCAGGCCGGAGGAGTGCTGGCCTCCTGCGCCGCCGTCTTCTTTCTCACGTAGCGGGGAGCGGACGGAGGCTGGCTTTACCACGCGCCGTCGATGATGAAGGAACTGAGCCCCTCGGCCTCGCGCTCGTCGAGGTGCTTTTCAATCAGGCGGTCGACGCGGGCGCCTCGCGGTCCGCGACGCAGGCTGGCCCGCAGTTCAGCCAAGTCTTTGGCCGTGCCCGAGGCCACCACCTCCACCTCGCCCTCTTCGGTGTTGCGCACCCATCCGCGCAGGTCCAGCTCGGCGGCCTCCCGCTGCACATACCAGCGGAAGCCCACGCCCTGCACACGGCCCTGAATCAGAAAATGAAGAACCATCGTTGTGAACCATCGACAGTTTTGCAGATTGAAGCCGAGTGCGCAACTGGCGTACAAAAGCATACTCTATAGGATTAGTATTAAGTGGCTGAATATGCGATTCTTCGCCTGATGACTGCTCCAGATGACCATGGACAACGAAGACCGACTTTCTCGAACCTCGATTTACGGGTTCGCTGATGCAACGACCGCGTTTAACCAGCGGCACCCACAATGGACAGCAGTGATGTCCCGTCTCGGTGATGTCATCAACTTGGCGTTCACGCGCACACAAGTGATGAAGAACCCAATAGACAAGTTCGTTTACTTCTACGGGAACCTCGTCGCTGAGGATTTTATGGAGTTGTTCCTGATGGCGGTGAACGGCTACGGATTTGGGGCGATGAAGCTTCTACGCTCTATGTACGAGCACACTGTGACGCTCAAGTACCTGCACGACCACCCTCACGAACTTCAGGCATTCTTCGATTTCGACCGAGTGCAACAGTACAAGCTAATGAAGCCAATCATTGACACATTTGGTGAGGATGCATTGCCCTCAGAGACCGTAGCCGCGACGGAGCAGAAATATAGAGAAGTCAAAGACAAGTTCATGGTGAAGTCGTGCAAGTCGAAGACGTGCAGTGAACAGCGTGTTGGCCATACATGGAGCAAGCTAGACTTCGTTTCCATGGCGAAGAAGGCGGGCTCCATCGGTTCACTCATCGTCCCCGGCTACTTTGAGCCGCTGCGACATGCTCATTCCACATACCGGACAATGACCGAACGCCTCGAACGGGGTGACGGACAGATGGGCTTCCAGCGAGAGTCGCCGCCAGAGAAAGCTGACAAAGCACTCATGATGGCCCATAACTGCTTACTGATGGCTCTAGAGGTTCAGAAGGAACGATTCAACATCCCCGGTCTGGATGGAGCAATTCAAAACAGCATTCGTGATTGGGCCTTGGTTTGGTCACCTGAGTCTCTTGCAGAGATCGAGGCTGATGCTAGGGATTGAGCTACAACAAGTTCGGGGCACTTGAAGCGATGCTGACTGCTGGCATATCTCGCCCCACCGTTTCGCTCCTCCGTCCATCCCGGCATTCGGCGCTCCAGCCCCGCGCCCTGCCGCGATACACTGGATTTCACCATGGTTTTCGTCCTCGACAACTACGATTCGTTCACCTACAACCTGGTTCAATACCTGGGAGAGCTGGGCGCGAAGGTCGAGGTTTATCGCAACGACGAGCTGACGGTGGAACAGGTCGAGGCACTGAAACCGGAGCGCATCCTGCTCTCGCCCGGCCCCTGCACACCGAGCGAGGCGGGCATTCTGGTTCCGCTGATCCGGCACATGGCCGGTTCGCCGCGGCGAACACCGATTCTTGGCGTCTGCCTGGGCCATCAGGGTATCGGCGAGGCCTTCGGCGGGCAGGTGGTGCGCGCGCGGCAACTGATGCACGGCAAGACCAGCCCGGTGGAGCACGACGGCAAAGGCATCTTCGCCGGACTCGCCTCACCGCTCACCGCTACCCGCTACCACTCGCTGATCGTGGCCGAGGAATCGCTGCCCGCTGAATTAATCGTCACAGCTCGCACCCCAGGGGCTAGCGGCGCAGGCAAAGCAGGCGCGTCAGTGATCATGGGCCTGCGCCA
>JBEKZR010000194.1:0-6934 GCA_049509715.1 Occallatibacter sp.
CAAGGAGCGCCGCGTGCATGGCGCTTTTGCCGGTTTCGTCCTCTAGATACATCAGTTCGCCGTAGCGGGCCATGCCATTGGTGATCCAGGCATCGTTCAGGGTCCGCGGGCTGACCTCGGAACCCCACCACTGGTGCGCAATGGTGTTGGCCAGCAGGCGCACGCCGCTCTTGTCGCCCACCCTGGAACCGAGGATGGCCGCCAGCTCCGGCGCCCAAACGGCCGGCAGCGTATCGTCCGGCAGTTCCACCACGTTCAGATGGCTCGTCTCCGGCGCCCCAAAGCTGTCGGTAAAGAAGTCGTACTCCCTGGCCGCCGTCTGCGCCAGCTGGTTGCCTGAGGCCTGGTGGGCCACGGTCAGGTAGACCTTCACGTTTCCGGGGCCTGCCGTAACCGGTTCCACATACCGCCCGGCAATCACCGTGCCGGGAAATCCGGGCCTGGTCCAGTTGAAGTCGTACTGGTCGCCGGGCTTCCCGTTGGCCAGAGTCACCGGCTTGGACGCGCCCTGGCTGCCGCTGGCAAAGACCCGCATCCCCTGCGGAACGCGGATGTGCATCTCCGCCGTGAACCGGTTGGTGAGGTAGCCGGTGGAGGGAAACCAGCGCGCCGGGTAGAGCAGATAGCTGATCGGCTCCTGGATCGCGGCCAGCTTCAGCCCCTCCACCGGGCCGTCGTCGTTGCCGGTGATCGCGCCCTCGTACTCGAAGGTCCAGCGCGAGGCGGCCTGGCCCCGCACAAAGGGCGTCGCCGGGGTGACGCGGATGGTTCCGTCCGGCAACCGCTCGCCGGTGAGCACCTTGCCGCTCTCATCGGTGATTTTGGACACCTTGAGGGCGGGGTGGAAGCCGAAGCTGACCGTCTCGGCGCCCTCCGGCGCGGCAAAGCTCACCGCCGCCGTGGCCGCCAGGTGGTGCGTGGCCGGTTCCAGCTCGGCGTCGATCACATAGCCGGTAATGTTCAGCGCGGGCCGCTCGGGGCGCTGGGCGGCGAGCGGGGCGGCAATCATCAAGGCGCAGGCCAGAGCGCCCGCCAGTGGCAAAATCTGAATCTTCATACGCATGGAAGAACTTCTCGCAGCCATTGTTTTCGCACCATCCCCCGGTTGCAGTGATTTCGGCCGGCTGATACTGAGGGTAGCAGCTTCAGCGCGGAAGGCCGTCGGCGGCTGTTGACTCTGGATTCGCCCGCCTCCTGATATCCACAACGATCGTCTCCGCAAGTCTGTCTTGCGCGCACATTCTGTTCCGGTCCCAGAAGAGCTGAACAAAACCCAAACCGCCTTCCAGCATGGCGGCTCCATAGCCAAGCGCCCGCTCGAAAGATTGCCAAAGTCCCAGCCGTTCACTCGTCAGCGACACGATCCGGGTCCGCGCGATCCACTTGCCCGGAGTCCGGCCATTGCCGAAGTAGTTAAACAGCCCCCAATAGAGAATCATGACGACGATATTGCCGGCTTCGTGAAAATCCCAAACCAGATTCAAATTCGTCTTCGTCTCATGAAGTACGAAGAGCCGCCAGGCAAACTCCAGCGGTCCCCAGATGATCACGGCGAACAGCAGGTCGATATAAAACCCCGCGAACCTCTGCCAGGGCGCTGCCAGCGGCATCCCGTTCAGCGCCTCGGTCCGGGCTGTCTCATGTGTTTGAAAGCCGCGCCGTGTCTTGCCCTTCTTCCCGCTCCCGTTCCCGGTCATGGAAGCAATCATAGCTGAGAGGATTCTGGGAACGAAGCAGAGCCCTTGCAACCCCTGAATCCCGCGCCCCAGGTCTCGCTCCTGAGAGCCGGGAAAGCACGACACTTAACCCGAGATCCCCAACATATCCAACGTGATCGCCGCCACCCGGTCAATGGCGCCGCCGGCGGACCTTTTGCTCAGCAAGCCGTGAACCCGCGCCAGTTCCTCCATCATGGACTGGCGAGGAGCCCCTTCCGGTAGCAAGCGCTCAATCTGTTGGACGATATTTGTGGCCGTAAAGTCATGCTGGATCAGCTCCGGCACAACCCGCTTGCCGGCGATCAGGTTGGCCATGGCCACGTGGGGCACCTTCACCAGCCGTTTGGCGATGGCGTAGGTCAGGGGCGAAACGCGGTAGACGACGACGAAGGGATTGCCGATCAGCGCCGCCTCCACCGTGGCCGTGCCGCTGGCGACGACCGAGGCCCGGGCGTGGAGGAGCGCCGCGCGGGCCTCGTTGACAAGACGGACGGGCAAGCAGGCTCCGTAAGCTTGCGCGAGGAGTTGTACCTCTTCCCGCTGCGCAGCATTCAGCGTCGGGGCGAGGGGCACAACGAACTCATAATCGCCGGGCAGGCCTCGCGCCGCCAGCTCCCGAGCCGCCTTCAGCATTTCCGGCAGATGGTCGCGAATCTCCCTGGGCCGGCTTCCGGGAAGCAGCCCAATCCAGGTCTTCGCGGGGTCGAGGCCGTTTTGCGCGGCAAACTCGGCGCGGCTCACGGCCGGCAGCGGCAACTCCGCCAGCGGATGGCCCACAAACTCCGCCTCCACGCCCTGCTCGCGGTAAAACGGCTCCTCGAAGGGGAAGATCACCAGCATTTTGCGAATGTATTTCCGGACCAGCCGGATGCGGCGCTTCTTCCAGGCCCACAGCTGCGGGCTAACGAAGTAGATGACGGGAACGCCGAGCCGGTGGAGCTCCCTGGCCAGGCGGAAGTGGACTTCAGGGAAGTCGATGAGCACAGCCACGCCGGGCGGACGCTGCCGGACAGCCTGCTTGAGCCGGCGGAACTCGCGCCAGATGCGCGGCAGGTGGCGAACGACCTCGGTAAGGCCCATGACGGCCATATCTTCCGAGCGGACCACTCGCTCGAGACCGGCGGCGGCCATCCGCTCGCCGCCCATGCCGAAGAACTCAGCCGTCTGCCCGGCTGCCGCAAGCTGCTTTTTCAATGCGACAATCAGCAGCGCGCCATAGTGCTCGCCGCTGGCCTCGCCTGCCGAGATGAAGATGGTGGGGGGCATGGATTAGTCGCGCCGCCAGTTATTGTGCTGGTCACATCATAGCGGCTAGCGCCGGTTTGGGAGCGTCTCGCGGCGTCTGCCTTTAGAGTGTTTGACTTACAGAATAGCCCAGGCTTTGTTTCTTATCAGCATTGATGGTTTCTGTAGACTCTATTATCATCATTATAATGGAGTGAACCATGGTGAAGGTGAAGGTGACCACAGTCGGGAGTTCAACGGGAATTGTGCTGCCCAAAGAGGTTCTGACTCGGCTCAAGGTTGTGAAAGGCGATTCACTCTTCTTGACCGAGTCCCCGGAGGGCTTCCGGATCACCCCTTACGACCCTGAATTCGAGCGTCAAATGGGGCTGGCCCGCAAGGTGATGCGCGAGCGGCGGGACGTGCTTCGGGAGTTGGCGAAGTGAGCGTTCCCGGTTGGAAATGGGTGGCCGAAAAGACCGCGCTGGCGATCCACGATGAACAACTCGCCGAACACGGCGGCATGCCGGGCGTGCGCGATTTGGGCCTGGTGCTTTCAGCCCTTCAGCGGCCCAAGGATCTTGCGGCTTATGGAAGCGCTGACGTTGCGGGCATTGCCGCCGCGTATGCGTATGGAATCTCGCGCAATCACGGCTTCGTTGATGGAAACAAGCGCACCGCCTTTGTTGTGGCAAACGTGTTCCTGCTCGATCAAGGCTATGAACTCATCGCCAGCGATCAGGAAGCTGTGACCGTGATGCTGGCAGTAGCCGCGGGCGAGATATCGGAAGCGGAACTTGCGGTGTGGTTTAGAGGGTATATCCGTCCGGCAGTCGAAATCCCCTGAAGCGGAGTAGCAGCGGCGGTATACTGAAAGGTTCCTTACGGAACACGTCGCAGCAATGCTACACAGGCTCGGTTTCGACTCCGGACTGCTGAACGGTTTGCTTTGTTTCCTTGTCGCATTCGTTTTTGAATCGGCGAAGATAATAACCTTCAACAGAAAGGGAGTGGTGACCATTATGAACCAACTGCTTGTAACCAAGCTCAATTCACGCAAGAACCTTGCTAATACGGTCAGCGATATCTTCCGTGATGCAGTCTGGACAGCTGGAACCGAGCCCGCTGCCGTTCTTTCCGCCTAGTGTTGTTTGCCGGTCCGTCCGCTCCAATACCGCTCCCCGGACTGCATATTGAGGTCAGTTAAGCATTTTGCCCGTGGTGAAGAGGTCAATTTCTATGAGCGGAGATGATGAAGCGAAGTGGCATTGGGCAGAGGGGATGAAATATGCCCTCGAAGGTATCAAATTGCTGTTCATTCTAAACGGAGCAGCTGCTATTTCGATTCTGACATTCATTGGAAATACAAAGGCTGGCTCTGCACTTTTGGTGTCGGCGATGGTGTGCTTTGCTTCTGGTGCGGCGATGACCATCGTCGTGATGATCACTGCATATTTGACTCAACTATCCTACGGCAATGCATCCATGAATAAAGGTGTGAGTACGTCTAGCTGGCCCGCTGCGGTAAGGATGCACTATGCAGCATATGTATTCATCGCGGTGAGCATCCTCTGCTTCGTGTCGGGCGCTGTCCTCGCTGCCTGTGGTTTCTTGCATATTCCGTGCCCGGATGTTCCCTGTCCGCATCATCCCTGACAACGAGTTATTGCCGGTTCTGGGTTTGTAGATTCCCATGTCCGAGAATCCGGACATGGGGCACCCAACTTATTGTTCTATGAACGGTGTACCGGCTACGCGCTGCGCCGCGCGCGGACGGCCCCGGCGAGTTCGGTTAGCAGGGCGTAAGTTTCTGCCCAGTCGATGCAGGCGTCGGTGATGCTTTGGCCGTAGACCAGTGAGTCCAGAGGCTGGCCGGGGACGAGCTTTTGCGAGCCTGCCACCAGATTGCTCTCGATCATCACGCCCAGAATGCGCGTGTCGCCGGGCTTGCCGCCTTGGCCGGCGATCTGCTCCGCGACGTCGTGGCAGACGATGGACTGGCGGCGGTAATCCTTGCCGCTGTTGGCGTGGGAAAAGTCGATCATGATGCGCGGGGGAAGGCCGGCCTTCTCCATCTGGAGGGCAGTATCGGCAACACAATCGGCCGTGTAGTTCACCGTGCCCCGGCCGCCGCGCAGGATGATGTGGCAATCCGGATTTCCAGTGGTTACGAAGATGGCCGACTGGCCCTGGTGGGTGTGGCCGAGGAAGGTGTGGGAGTGGGCGGCGGAAAGGATGGCGTCGATGGCAATCTGCACGTTGCCGGAGGTGCCGTTCTTGAAGCCCACGGGGCAGGAGATGCCGGAGACCAGCTGGCGATGAACCTGGCTTTCGGTGGTGCGCGCTCCGATGGCGCCCCAACTGACCAGCCCGGCGATGTACTGGGGCGTCATCATGTCCAGGAATTCGGTTCCTGTGGGCACGCCCATCGCGGCCAGGTCGAGGAGCAGATGGCGCGCCAGGCGCAGGCCGTCGTTGATCTTGTAGGACTGATCCAGGTAAGGGTCGTTGATGAGGCCCTTCCATCCGATAGTGGTGCGGGGCTTCTCAAAATAGACGCGCATGACGATGCGCAGATCGGCGGAAAACTCCTGAATGGCGGATTGGAGCAGAGCGGCATACTCGCGCGCGGCCTTGGGGTCGTGAATGGAGCAGGGGCCGGCGAGGACGAGGAGACGCGGGTCGCGGCCATTGAGGATAGCGGAGATTTCATTGCGGGTATTGAAGATGGTGGCCGAGGCGGATTCGGTGACGGGGAATTCTTCCTCCAGAAAAACGGGAGGGAGAACGACTTTAGTCCATTGGATGCGAATGTCTTCAGTGGCGTGGAACATGGCTCTTTTCCTTGCGGCGCGCATCCCGGTTTGAGTAACAGACCCGGAAGATGAGATCAGCACGCCCTACTCAGAATCTACCAGCCTGAGGCGGAATGCGACTGCGCCGAAAGCCAGCCCTGAGCGCAGCCGAAGGGGTGGTGGCGCTTGATCTGTGTTTGTGGCGCGCTTGCCCGCCTCGCCTGGGATGGGGTTCAAGCAGGAGCGAAGCGTAAAAAGCCGAGAATTCCACCGGCAGATTGCGCGAAGATGCGGAGCATTCATGGGAATCCAATGGTAATCGCGGTAAAGTGAGGATGCGGCAAAGAATGCCGCTGCATAAGATTTGAAAATGGAAACTCGTCGACGGCCGCAGTCGAGACCACGATAGAGAGCGAAGGCGGGCTCGATTCCGTGTGGTTGCGGTCCGGTCGCAAGCGGAGGTCATCATGCGCGCTCCTTCACCGGCGAACGATGGCATGGGAAGCCTGCTCTCAGGCGGAACCTGCCGATTCCGCGTCTGGGCCCCAAACGCCCAGTTGGTACAGGTTTTCGGAGACTTCAGCGGCGGAACGCCCATCGACCTTGGCCCGGAGCCGGGTACCGGCAACTGGTCCGCCGACCAGATTCCCGCAAATGCGGGCGACAAATACCAGTACATCATCACCAACATGGGCGGCCCCAACAACAACAACTCGCAACCGTGGACCAGAACCGACGCGCGCGCTCTCCAGGTGCAAAGTTCTGACCCGGCGTCGATGGGCTATATCGTGGGGCCATTTCCCTCAGCGCGGCCGCCGTTCACTACGCCTGCGTTCGGCGACTTTCTGCTCTATCAGCTGCATGTCGGCTCGTATGCGGGCCTCAACGACGGCGTCGCGGTCGAGAACGACACGGCGACCTTCGTGGATCTGATCGACAAGCTCGACTACATCCGCGGCCTGGGGTTCAACGCGATCGCTCCGTTGCCCATCACGGACGCTCAATGCGACTTGAACGGGGCCGGCGAAGGATACGGCCCTTGCGATATGTTCGCGTCAGAGGATGCCTACGCCACCAGCCCTGACCGGGCGGTAGCGGAGCTGATTCAGCTCATCGACGCGGCACACTCGAAGGGACTGGCCGTGATCCTGGACGTGGTTTACAACCACGCGGCGATCACCGACAACCGCTATTGGC
>JBEKZR010000195.1:0-6918 GCA_049509715.1 Occallatibacter sp.
CGCGCGCCTGCTCTTTGGTGAAGTGGAAGTTGGGCATGGCGGAGCCGGTGGAGACCGCATTGGGGGCGAGGAAGTGGCGCTCAAGCCAGTCGGGAGAGCGGCGGTTGGCGCCTTCCCCAGTGAGGTCGGGGCCGATGCTTCCGCCCACGCCGTCGAGCTTGTGGCAGCCGCGGCAGCCCTGAGTTTCAAAGAGATGGCGTCCCTCGGTCAACTCCGGCACGCCGGGCACTTCGCCTTCCTTGTGGCAGCGGCCGCAGGAAGCGCGGATGTAGTCCCTGGAGAGCAGCGGGTTGGGCCAGAAGGCAACATTTCCGTGGGCGCCCTCCTTGTCTGTTGCCAGCCCCTGACCGCCGTGGCAGATGGTGCAGCCGAACCTGGAGGGAACGTGCGGTCCCAATCCGGCGTGATAGCGGAAGGGCTCCGGCGCATTCTTCATAGTGGGGTCTTCCACGCCCAGATGGCACGTGGTGCAGCGGTCCACGCGCTGTAGGCCAGAGAGCAGCACCTGGTGGATCTCGGGCGGCGTGGCCAGAACGGCGGCCTTGGTAACCGCGTTCGGCTCGCCTTGTGCCTCAATCTGCAGAAAGCTTCGTTGATAGGTCTTCCACGATGGCGTGTTGGCCTGCCATCCGGCCGCCAGGATAAGAACCAGCGCAAAAAGACTGAGCGCAAAGAAGAGTTGCTGTAGTCTGCGTTCCATTACTCAGTCCCTCCGACAACATGGACCCATGGTGGAACCAGCGCCCAGCCTGGTCCGCGGAAGAAGGTTCCCACGACGATCAGGGCCAGGTTGGCGACTACGAAGATCGTGAAGAGCCAGAGAATCAACTTACGGTCGGCGAGGTTGCGGCTGGGATTCCGGTCCAGGTAAGGAATGGCCAGCAGCAGGAGAACCATCAGCGCCGGAGCCACCACGCCGCCAAGAAAAGCAGAGTGGCTGACCAGCTCCTGAAGCCCCAGAAAGTACCACGGCGCCTTGGCCGGATTGGGCGTCTTGGCCGGATTGGCCAGCTCCTCCAGCGGAGCGTTCAGAAACAGCGATATCGTCATGATGGTGGTGACTGTGGCCATCAGCACGACGGCTTCGCGCACAAAAGCATAGGGATAGGAGAAGACCGTGTCCTCTTCCTCTTCAGGAGTCACCGTCTCGAAGATCGGCTTCCCGCTGACCACCTCCATCAGCCCATAGGTTTTGTCTTTGGAAGCAGCAGCCGCTTGCAAAGCTGCTGTCTGCGCCGGCGCTCCGATAGTGACCAGCTCTTCCTTTTTCCCTTTGAGCTTCCAGACCGGACGCGAGAGTCCGCCATCTTTACGGACCCGCCAGAAATGAACAATGGTCAGCAGAATCATGAGCGAAGGCAGCACGGCAACGTGAAGCACGTAAAAGCGCAGTAGCGCGCCCTCGCCGACGCTATGGCCGCCGAGTAGCAGCTCGCGCACCTGGCCGCCTACCAGCGGGGCGTAACTGCCGATGTTGGTTCCCACCGTGATCGCCCAGTAGGCCAGTTGATCCCAGGGCAACAGATAGCCGGTGAAGGACAGGCCCAGAGTGAGCAGCAGCAGCAGAACGCCGATCACCCAGTTGAACTGCCGTGGCTTCTTATAGGAGCCGGTGTAGAAGACCCGGCACATATGAAGAAAGACGCAGATCACCATGCCGTGGGCTGCCCAGCGGTGCATGTTCCTGAGGAAAGGCCCCATAAAGACGACATACTGAAGGTCTTTCATGTCCTGGTAAGCCTGCGGCGGGTAAGGCCGGTAGTAGACCATCAGCGCTATCCCAGTGGTGAGCAGGATGAGAAAGAGGAAAAAGGTGATGAAGCCCAGGTAAAAGGTGTGCCTGAACTTCAGGTTCTCCTTCTTCACCTTGGCAGGATGGATATGCAGCCACACATTGAGAAAGACCAGTTCGGACTTTCCCTTGTCGGTGGAGAGCGGATCCCGCCGTACGATCGATTGCCAGATTTCGCGAATAAGATTCATCGTTACACCATCAACCGGTAAGTGGGCGGCACTACCTTGTCCTTGTCCACGCGAAGCTGCCCGTCGCGGGCCTGCGTTACCTCAAACCAGTCCAGGGCGCGCGGCGCGGGGCCATGCTGCACCGAGCCGTCGGCGGCAAAGACACTGCCATGGCAAGGGCAATGGAATTTCTGGTCGCTTGAGAAATGCGCCACCGTGCAGCCCAGGTGAGTGCAGACCGCGCTAGCTACGGCGAAGCCCTTGTCGCGATCGCGAAATACAAATATCTTCTCTTCGACGAGAAAGGTCGGAGGGCCAAAGGGAAAGTCGCCTGGTTCGCCGATCTTGAAGTTCTGCGGCGGCTCATAAAAGACACTCGGCATCAGGAAGCGGACCACGGCTGCCAGGCTGACCCCAACCGCCGAACAGAGTGCGGCAATGCCTACCGCTCCCCAACTGAACTTGAAAAACTCTCGTCGATCCATGCCCTTGCTCCCCTATTCAAAGACTTCTCGCTCCTGCTGCTCCAGAGCTTCCATGGTGATGGCCTGGGTTGGGCACCGCTCGGCGCAGAGGCCGCAGCGAATGCACTTCTCTTCGTTCTTGATGATGGCCCCCGCCTGGCCTGCCTTGAGTTCGGCGCCGGTCACCCCGTAGCGATTTTGAATCAGCGCGTCATAGCGAGCGTCGCCGCTCACCTGAACCAGGTCCACCAGACGCAGGCAGTTCTCCGGGCATACATCCACGCAACCGGCGCAGAGGATGCACTTCGAACCGTCGAAGATGGTATTCACCTGGCAGTTGAGGCAGCGCAGCCCTTCGGCGCGGCCCTGTTCCTCGTCAAAGCCCAGCTCCACTTCGGCGATACCGATGCGGCGGTTGGCTGCCAACACGGGCATCTTCTGGCGCGGAATGGAGAGAAATCCGCGTGGCATCTCCCAGTCGGGCAGGATGCGAAAGCGGCTCAACACCGTTTTCTTTGTCTTGCCGCTGAGGAAGACATGAATGGAGCGCGCCGCCTTGTGTCCATTGGCAACGGCTTCGACGAGAACGCGCGGCCCGAATGCTACGTCGCCGCCGGCAAAGACACCGGGAGCAGTCGTCATCAGGTTATCGTCGATCTTGAGAATGCCGCGCGGCGTCACTTGTACGCCTTCTTCGCCACTGAGGAAAGAGAGGTCTGCCTGCTGGCCGATGGCCAGGATCACGCTGTCGCAGGGGATGATCTTTTCCTCATCGCTGAAGGCGGGATTGAAGCGGCCGTTTTCATCAAAAACGGTAAGGCAGCGGCGCACCTTCAGGCCGGTAACCTGGCCGTTCTCGCCCACAATCTCCTTGGGCCCCCAGCCGTTGTCCACCACGATGCCCTCGTGCTCGGCCTCGTCCACCTCGCCTTTCCATGCGGGCATCTGCGCGCGTGATTCGAGGCTGACCATATCCACTTCTTCGGCGCCCGAGCGCATGGCCATGCGGGCCGCGTCCAAGGCAGGTTGCAGGCTCTTGGCTTCTTCATCCTGCGCGGCAAAACCAACCGATTCCTGCACCATTTCTTGCACCAGGCGCACAGCGGCCCGCGCCACGTCGATGGCCACGTTGCCGCCGCCCACAACAACAACCCGCTTGCCCAGTTCGATCTCGAAGCCCAGATTGACGTTGATCAGAAAATCTATGCCGTTGTAAACACCCGCCAGGTGCGCGCCGGGGATGTTCAGCTCACGGCCCTTGTTGAGCCCCGTGGCCAGCAGAACGGCATCGAACTTCGAGCGCAGTTCGGAGAAGGAGATGTCGCGGCCCAGCGTCACGCGGGTGTGCAGCGCAACGCCCATGGCCAGGATGTTGTCCACCTCCATCTTGATGATTTCGCGCGGAAGGCGGAACTGCGGAATGCCCAGGTAGAGCATTCCGCCGGGGACCGGGGCGGACTCAAAAACCTCGACCGTGTATCCCAGCAAGGCCAGGTCATGAGCGCAGGTGAGGCCGCAGACGCCCGCGCCCACAACCGCGATGCGCTTGCCGCGTTTGGGAGCGGGCGGCAATTTCTTCCGCGCCGGATCGTGACCCGTGCCGAGATTGTGGCGATCGGTGGCGTAGCGCTTGAGCGCGCAGATGGCGATCGGTTCGTCGATCTTGCCGCGCCGGCAGTTATCCTCGCAGGGGTGCGCGCAGATTCTTCCCAGCACGTAAGCGAATGGATTTGGCGCGCGTGCCAGCAGGTACGCTTCCTCATCCTTCGATATCCCGATGGCCTGCACGTAGCGGCCACACTCCGTATGGATCGGACAGGCGGCGCGACAGGGAATGTTCTTGTCGAAATACTCCTGGTCCGGGACCGTGATGGAATAGCGCATGGATTCCCCGCTCTGCTGATTGCTTGAGCTACTGTAGCCCGAAGCCGCTACACGCGGGTAGCGGCTTCGGCAAGACAAAGCCCCGGCGAACGGTCCTGCTGCTCACCGGGGAGGAAGGCAACACAGTCTTGCGCAATTTGGGCAAGGCCACCGGAGCAGCACAACGCTCTAGTGCTGCTGGGCCTTCAACCTCTCAATCTCTTCGTCGCTCAGCGACTTGAAGAACACAGACGGGTTCTTGTCCTTGCGGTTCTCCTGGTCGTAGGCCAGGAACTCGTAGATCGTCTTTCCCTGGCTGTCGCTGATGCCCGAGTTTGGCTTGTGCATCATGCGCTTCACATAGCGGCTCCACTCCGGTGCGGTCATGATCGTGTTGATGGGCCGCGCGATGGTATGGCACTTGGAACACTTGTCCAAAAACACCTTGTACCCCTTCTGCTGATCCGGCGGATAAGCGGAGACGTTGATCTTGTCGGGGCCCTTGTCCTGCGGAAGCGTTACGTTGCTGCTCTGCGCCGCCAGGAACAGCGGCGCGCTGAGACAGACGAGCGTCATGGTGCGAAATCCCTTGTGCATTTCAGCCTCTCCTTACCACATATACCGAATATCCAGCCTGAACAGTTTGTCGGTGGTGCCCACGAGGGCAACCGGGTCGCCATCGTGCTCCTGGGTATAAGCGGCTCGGAGCACAACGTTGCCCAACGAAGTGAGGGCGTGTTCGCCGCCGATGCTCCACGCCCGTGTATGCATCGTCGGCTGCGGGTCGATGCTCGAGGTCCCCCGGTCCAGCCGCGCCATGATCACGGTGCCCGTCTTGAGGTAGTAGTCCGCCTCGCCACGATAGGTATTTGCGATGTAGTGCGACATCGTGCCCGGCTGCGTCCACAGCCAGTCGTCCTGGCTGCGGATGTAGCCGCCTAATACGTCCAGCTTGTCGAAGAACAGGTAGTTGCCAAAGGCGCCCGCCCGGTAGAAGGTCGGCCGATAAGTGAACTGATTCGTCGGGCTGAAGTTCTGATTCTGGTCTTTTGTTCCCCGGTACATCATCACCGTGACGCCGCCGTCGGGGCCAAACCAGTAGTCGGCATCGGCCCACACGTCCTTGGAACTCTTTGTTGAGGCCCCAAGTATCTCACCGCCGTCCGCATTCAGCCCGTTGGTCACTTTTGCCGAGACGGCAAAGATATTCTTGAAGTAGTTCGAGGCGTGCGTATAGCCAACGTCGATGCCAACCGGGTGCTGATCGAGCGAGAAGCTGATGGGATCAACGTTGGTAAGCGTGTAGACGGGGTCGGAGAAGAGGTTATAGAACATGGCTGCCCGCGTTCCCTCGCCCTCCTGCATATGGATCATGCCGCCTTTGATGAAGTAGCTGCTGTTGGCGCGGCCACCCGTCCAAACGCCGAAGCCCTGCTCCAGGCCGTTCCCTCCGTCCTGGTAGAGCTCATAGTGGGCGAACGTGGAGAAGCCGGTGTCCGGCATGTTGGCGACCAGGAACAGCGCAGCTTCGTCCAGGTTGAAGCTGGAGCAGGAGGAACTCGAAGCTGTATCGCTGCCGCACGAAGTGGAAGGGGAAGCCGAAGTCGTGTTGCCCGCGTCGGCCACGGTCTTTTCATCCGTGACGCTGACCTGCATAATCAACGCGAGCGAGTTGGTGAGGCTGAACTTGATGTCCTTGTCCAGGGCAGTGATCTTGGGCGCGGGCTTGGTCCCGTCCATCTCGTCCGGCGGCATGCGGTAGCCGAGGCGCTTGAACATATAGCCGTTCTTGTTCAACGCCGGCGGAACCGTGTGGCAGGTGTAACACTTGACGCCGTATTTGCGGGCAAACGCCGGAATGGCATTTGCTGGCTGGGGCATCAACAGGATAAGGCTAATGACCAGCAGAATTGCGTTAACGCCTGAGGTCCAGAGTTTCATGTGCGGGAGCTCCTGCCTTTTCCTTCAGCACTCCAGGAGCCAAAGCCAGCATCCTTCGTATCAACACTTTACAGAGAGCGATCCTCGCCAGATGGGGATTTCATTCCCCGATCCCCGGCTCCATCTGGGGAATGGGTTCCCCAGCCTGCTGTTCCTTCTCCCGCCGCAGGAGCGCGTAAAAGGTCTTCCGGTCCACCCCGGCCTGGCGCGCAGCAGCGCTGAGATTTCCCCCGCAGCGGGCCAGTACGGCCTGGGCGTAGGAAAGTTCAAAGCTGGCCAGGTACTGCTCCCGCGCATCCTTCCAAGGGAGCGCGGAGAGGCTGTTGGCAACCTCCACATTCGGGGAATCCTCCTCGATGTCCTCTGGCCCCAGCACTCCGCCTGGGTGCAGCGCAGTCACCCTCTCCATCACGTTCCTCAACTGGCGAACATTGCCCGGCCAGCGCTCCCGCATGAGCGCCTCGTAGAACTGCGGCGATGCCGACAGGCTTTTGCCGTAGCGGCGGGAGAAGCGCTCCAGAAAGAAGCGCGCCAGGTGAGGAATATCCTCCGGCCGTTCGCGCAGAGCCGGCAGCTTGACCGTGACGACGCTCAACCGGTAGAAGAGTTCCTCACGAAAGGTTCCTGCCTTGATCTTGACTGCCAGGTCCTGATTCGTCGCGCACAGGATGCGGCAATCCACACGTAC
>JBEKZR010000196.1:0-6914 GCA_049509715.1 Occallatibacter sp.
GGGCGGGGGTAATTCTCGGCAACGGGCAGCGCGGGACCGCTTTGCGGCAGCGGCGCGGCGGCCTGGAAACGGCCGTTGAGCCTGGGATATGCCGACCTGGAGGGCGACCTGCGCGAATATAAACAGCTAGATTGACCATAAATTGACAGGAAAATCCCGTTGCAGGCAGTCATAAAAACCGTGAAAGCCGTCCTGGAAGTCTCCCGATTTGAGCCTTGTTGGCGCAGATTTTGCCGCCCTTTTCTACATGGGTCTGGACAGGGTATGAGCCAAGCTGCTCAGGGGCCTGGGGCGCTTAACGGGCCGGCGGGACGGTCTGGAAACGGCGACCTGCACGTCTACAAACAGACTGAACGGCTACAAATTGGCAAGAAAGTCCTGTTGCAGACGGTCATAAAACCGTGAAAGCCGCCCTGGAAGTCTCCGGATTTGAGCAAAAGAAGGAGACATCAGGTGCTGTTAAGTGGGTTTTGCGCGTTTTTTGCGCGCATTTTCGATGCTGGGAGAGGCGCTGGTAGGCGAGTCAGGGATCAAGGGGCAGGAGTCAAAAGACGGCGGGTGAGCGGCGCGATTGCCGAGTTTTTGAGCTGATCTAGATTTGCCTTAATCCCTCAAGAATTTAACGAGGTAAGACTTTACCTGTTCGGGATTTTTGAGACTACATTCCCAGATGACCTTACGTTCCCATCCAAGTTTGCGCAGAAGTCGTGCGGCATTTTGGTCCCGCTGCCTATTTCTCTTTATCTTGTCGACCCAGTATGCCCGATTATGGACAGGCACTCGGTCGCCGCGCGCACAGCGGTGGCCATGCCAAAAGCATCCATGTACAAAGACGACTTTTTTCAGTCTTGGAAAGACGAGGTCCGGGTTACCGGGAAGGTCCTTGCGATGGAGTCGAAAGCGAAAACCGAGACCGTGAACTATTGAACGAACAATCTTTTCAGGGCCCGTGTCTTTCGATTTAACGGCCCGCATGGTCTCGCTTCGGAGTTTTGCGTTCTCCATCAGCGTTGAACGGCAATTTGCAGGCTTGGATCCGTCTCAATCTCGTCAATAATCGCGTTGTAACGCTCTACCATTTCCTCGAGGGCTGTTCTGCGGCCGGTTGCCTTGAACTTACCCAACTCATATAGGTTGAGCGCGACAAACTGTTCGATCTCGAAAATATCTAAGCGGTCGGCTATGCCCGCGTTGGCGGCGAGTCCCTCCGCAACCGTCAAGCCTTTCTGGAGCGTGACGATCATAGGCCGGAATCCAGAGTCCAGGTTCTCTTGGCAGCGTCTGATAACTGCCTCACCAGGAGAAGTCGTGACGTGAATTGCTACGTCCCCGACGAAAAAACCTCCGGCGCCCTATAATGCTTGAGTAGATTCCTTGACGGTATCCCCAGCGTCCCTAGGGTCGGGATTCCCGACAAGAGGCATGATTGATGAATGGAGGCGATCTAGTGGATTTAGAGTGCCAGAACAGCCAAAGATTCTCCGAGCATGTTCTGCCGGAGCGAGATGTAGACTTTGGCCCAGAAGAGTATAACGTTCAGACGGGGATTGACGTCTCCGCGGATGGCCCAGGTGCGGCAATGCTTGCCGCCATTAAGGAAATGGAGCTCCGAAACCCTGAGGCCTTTTGCTACCATGTGGAGCATCTTCAATCGGGGAAGAAATGGGAGGTCGAACTTTACCCCAGCGGTGAGATTGAGGTCGAGGATTGGGATACATGACCTGCATTTTATCCGCAATTGTGACCGTACAATCGCCAGATTGAATTAGATTCAGTTCACACTACCGGCGGACGGCGGACTCTCCACCCTGACCCCTTTCTGGCGGAGGGAGCAGGGGCCTTCAGGCCCCTGAATTCAGGCTTGCAATAAAATTGGCTTTAGCCACGGGTCTTTCGTTTATGCTGCTCAGATGAGGTTTGCGCCACAAGAAACCCGGACGTATCTCGTCACAGCCGTGACCGCGCAACGTCGCCGCCTTTTTCAGGTCGCGGCCACGGCGGAATTGCTTGAGCGAACCATCCTCGACTATCGCGGTCAGGAGAAATTCCTCCTGCACGCTTTCGTCATCATGCCTGACCATTTCCACGCTCTGATCACGCCCGCTCCGGATGTTTCGCTGGAAAAGGCCATGCAGTTCATCAAGGGCGGCTTCTCATTCCGCCTGAAGTGCAAGCTCGATGTGTGGATGCGCAGCTTCAACGAAAGCCAGATCATGAGCGAAGAGAAGTTCATGGGCTGTGTCCGGTATATCGAGGAGAACCCCGTTCGCCGGGGACTTGTAACGACGCCGCAAGCCCATCCCTTCAGCTCCGCTGCCCGTGGACCATTGGACCCCATGCCTGTCAACCTGCAGGGCTGAGCAGGCTACGGGGAATAAGGCCCGGGCCTAAAGGCCTCCAATTGATCCGCTGTATCCAGGGGCCTGAAGGCCCCTGCTCCCTCCGGCACTATCCAGGGGATCTGACGACTCCTGCTCCCTCCGGAGGAATAAGAAACGGCCATCAGCAAGGAGTGTGAACAGGCCTAGACGCGGGTTAGCCATGATACCTGAACGGAGACCCGCTCAGTCCTTGTGAATTGGAGTCTTCCCGAAATCGGGTTAAGGAAGAGCTCGTGGTAGGGGGTCTTCTGGAAGTTCTTAACCACAAAAAGATAGAATCTGTCCTGTAATTCGGTTGCGACTTCGTATTCCATGGGGGTAAGCGAGATGCTACCAACTTTCTCTCGGATACCCTTTACCTCAACCGCTAGAAAATCTTTACTTTTCTCTCTGAGCAGCTTGAAATCGTACCCGCAGCCGAGTTGTGTTGTGTTTTGAATCGCGCAGCCTTGAAATTCAGGGAGGGTAGAATGGATCAACTCAAAATATCGCTCCGCTGCCAGGCCTGTAATGAGTCTCTTCGCAAAACCGGACGCTCGCTTGTCTCGTTCTTCTTTCGTCTCGACTGTGCTCCAAGTGTTTTCGTCATAACCCACGAAGGATTTAATCAGTCCCGTAAATGACTCGACGTCCAAGTTCTCATATTCCACGAGCACCTTCTTGCAATAATTGCGAATTTCGCGTTTATGCCATCCCTTTCTGGGAATTGGGAACAGAGGGTCGAATTCATCCCTATAGTTCTTGATGGATAAAGGTCGCGATCCCAAGGCGTACCCAACAACGTTGTATGCTTCTGCATAGGTGCGAAATCCGAGTCGCTTTAGGCCCTGTGAGCCATACTTTGAGAGATAGATGCCCGTCAGGATGAGTTTCTCTCGGATTGCGATTCGATTTGGGTCGAGGATCATCTCACCAACTTTTTAATGGATGCCAAAATGGCCAGAAGCTGCCGGACCGGTGTCCCTTGAGTCCAGCGCCGTCTCCAGCCAGCGATAAATCCTGGCAGGGGAAAGAGGCCCACGCAAGATCGGCCTCTCCGGGGAGGGCCTCAACCTTTACCCTGGCAACATCTTCAACGAGCAGATGTTCGGCACCCCAGTTGGCGGCGTAGCTCAGAGCCTTCTTTTCGTCGAAATCGTTCGCAAAAAGGCAGCGCCACCCTCCGCCGAGTCCCGCTCTGGCCATTCCTCCACCGGCAAAAAACTCATAGAAGGTCCGCATTGAGTCGGTCGCTCCAATTCAATGATTTCACAAATCTACACCACCGCAGCGGTCACTGGGAATGGCCGTCTGTATGCGCTTAAAAAAACGGTGGATTTGGGCACGGATTGCGCCGCGCTGATTGATTTTCAAAAAACGGTAGAGGGGGTTGCCGGGGTTGAAACCCCGGCCTCCCTCCGGCTCAAGGGGGCCGTCACGGAGAGTCCGCCGTCCCCTTTCAAAACGTCAATTGAATCAGAGGTTCCCTAATGCGGAACACCGGCGCCGCGATAACTTTCCGGCGGGCCCAGATAACTGGCGGGCGCCTCTCCCTGGCTCACCACCAGCTTCTCCAGCACCACCCCCGGATCCACCATCCTGAATTTCAGGGTGTGATATCCGGGTGTGTCCACGTTCAAGGTGGACGTGACTTTGCGGACGCCATCGCTGACCGCCTCTTCCCAGGCTTTTTGAGAATCGTTGGCCAGCGCATCGACCACCTGCGGCGGCTGATCGTCAAAGGAGATGGCGTACCTCAATCCGCGCCCCGGAACAAAGTTCAGAGTGGGCGCCAGGATGGCCTCCACATTCAACCTTCCGCTGTCGAAAAGAAACATGCGGTACTCGAGCGCGGGAGCGGGCTGCGGCGGCTCGACGCTCGAGGCCGTGACGGGGAAGATGGTCATCCCCGAGAGCGTCTCGCCAAAGCCGGGAATGCGCTCCCAATGCGCTTGATCTGTGGCGGACCGGCTGGTGAAATCTTCGGCCTCGATGGAGACGTAGTGACGCGCTTCAACGAATCCGTCGAGGGAATCCGGGGCCGGCGCGGCGGGCCGCAATGCCTGGACGCGGACGCGAACCGGAGGGCGGCCGGTCTGCGTGATCGTCACGGCGCCATGGTTCGCGGCTTCATCGACCGCATCCCAATCGATGCTCACCGATATCCGATCTTCCTTGGCGACTGTGCCGCGGGTTTCACTGAGCCTGATCCAGGGCTGATCGGCGGCGGCGGAAAACTCGAAGGGCTCAACGCCGCGATTGAAGACGTCAATGAACTGCGTCTGCCGGTTATAGTTGTCGAAGTCCGGGAGGGCCGCGGATTCCAACCCCGCGAAGGGCGAGCCTTCAACCGCGACGGCCATCCTGGCTCCCGCCGCCGGCTGCACTTCGCTCACCGCGGGCATCGCATTCAGCGGCGGCTCGTTCCAGAATGTGTAGCCGATGTGCGTCTGGTCCATCATGTGATCCCACTTGCCTTGAGCGAGTTTGTGGTTATACTCGCCGGTCAGCGCGGCGTCGGCGGCGAAGAGATCGCGCGCCTGCCGGGCCAGGTCGTTCGCGCCGGCCCGCCCTTGCGCCGCGTAGAGATGATTCTTTCCCGCGGTAATGTACAGCTCATTCACAATCGCCGAGGCCTTGGCGGGGTAAAGCACCAGCTCAAAGAACGCGTCGCGCTTCTCCGGCGGGAGTTGCCGATAGATCGCCTCCACGCGCTCCGCGAGAGCCTTCCATTCGGAGTACACGCGGTCAGCCTCCTGGAAATGAAGAAGGCTATAAGTGTCCGGCTGCAACTGTTCCGGCTTGCGCCGTGCATTGTATTTCGTATAGAGAGAGATAATTTCCGCGATCTCCGGGGCGTGCTGCGGGCCGAACTCGCGCGCCGCCCAAAACTCAGTGAACTCGCGCAGATTGTCCTTCCCCCATCGATTCGGATCGCGGGCAAAATTCAAAAAGAACTCGATGGGAAACTCCATGGGCTTGAGGTCGCCCACATTCACAATCCAGATGCGGTTGGCTCCGTAGGCATAGGCAAGGTTCATCTGTTCCCAGACCTTGGGGATGTAATTCGTATTGAGCCATTTGTAGGATCGCGGCCCGCCCACGTAATCGAAGTGGTAGTAGATGCCCGCGCCGCCGCTGCGGTTGCGCTCGCCGGGCGTGGGGAGCCGGCGCAGATTGCCCCAGTTGTCGTCGCACCACAGCAGCGTCACGTCGTCCGGGACGCGCATCCCCTTTTCGTAGTAACTCTGCACCTCCTTATATAACGCCCAGACCTGCGGATCGGAGGCAAGCGTGGGAGTCTTGTGGCGCGCGAGGATGGCCCGCTGATCGGCGACGATCTTCTCCAACAGCGCCACATCGTCCTGCTCAGACATGGGCAGATCGCCGTCGCCGCGCATGCCCAGCGTGATGGCGCTCTCATAGTTTTCGTTGCGCGCGATTCCTTCTTCCCAGAAGGCATCGAGTTCTTTGGAGTTGGTGCTGTAATCCCACGGGCCCTTGCCGTGCCGCTTCCATTCCTGTTGCGCGCGCAACATGGGTTCATGATGGGATGTGCCCATCACAATGCCATACTTATCGGCCAGCCTGGCATTCAGCGGGTCGTCTTCATTGAAAGCGCTGCCCCACATTGCCGGCCAGAGGAAATTCGCCTTGAGCCGCAGGAGCAATTCGAAGACCTTCTCGTAAAACTGGTGATTGAACCCGCCGAACTTCTCCCGCGCCCAGCCGCCCAGGGAAGGCTCCTCGTCGTTGAGAAAGATGCCGCGATACTTGACCGCCGGCTCGCCTTGAACCCGCCTCCCCGGCTGCACATAAAGAACGCCGCTGTGTTCGACCGGCACATCGGCCCACCAGTACCACGGCGAAACGCCGATTTGCTCGGAGAGATCGTAAATGCCGAAAATCGTTCCGCGCTTGTCGCTGCCCGCGATCACCAGCGCGCGCCGAACTCCGGGCATGGGGTGATCCACCACCTGGATCAGCGCCGCTTCCCACTTGCCTTCAATCTCACGCACATCGATCTTGCGCGCCCGGATAAGGCGATCGATCGTCTCGCTCTTCCCGACCGTGCCGATCAGGACCACTTCGCCGGATAAGGATTTCCTGTCAGAAACAATCTGCGGCTCGCATCCGCTCACTCGGGCGATGTCTTGCCGCAAATCGTTCATTGCGCGGAGCACGCCTCGATAATCGCCTGAGTCGGCAAAGAGCTTGGCGCAGCCGCCTTCGCCCGCCAGCCGCAGACCATTTGAAACTGGCGAGGTTTGCACATAGCGGGGTTGACCCAGCGCAACGCTCCGCGAGGGATGCGCCGCAAGCATGATCCCAACGGCGAGGCAAGCTGGCAGTATTCGCGGCAGATGCCTGGAACCGGGTTGGGCAGGGCTGAAACGAGACCCGTCGCGCATAACCATTGCAATCCTCATGAAATTCGCCAGCGGCCCCAACAATAAGAGCACAGCGAGGGGAGTGTCAATCGATCCGCGAAGGTTCTACGAAACGGGGCCGGGGCCGGCGTCTAAGGCAGTGCGGGTTTGACGGCGGCGCCTG